>CALMPZ010000267.1 GCA_937871645.1 uncultured Polymorphobacter sp. | reverse complement strand
CGCGCTGTCGGCGTGGCTACGCAGACCCATGTCTGGCATGTTGGTGCGCGCTAACGCGATGCCGCCCGCCGCCTTCATGCGCTCGACCGTCGGGTCGTCGAGGCTCGGCATGGCGTTCGCGAACGCCGGGACGCCGTGCGTAGTCGGCACGCCCATCTGGTCGATGTTGGCCTTGACGCTGAACGGCACGCCATGAAACGGCCCGAGCGCCTTGCCAGCAGCGACCGCCTTGTCGGCGGCGTCAGCGGCGGCCAGCGCGCCGTCGGCGTCAGTGCTCACCACGGCGTTGACCGCCGGATTGACCGCCGCAATGCGCGCCAGATGCGCCTCGACAACCGCACGCGACGAGGTGTCGCGACGCGCGATCATCGCAGCGAGTTCGGTTGCGGATTTCCGCCAGAGTTCGTTGCCCATATGCCCCTCCCCAGAAGCGTCGTTGTGAACCTTACCCCAGCCGCGCCGACGAATCGCCGAGCCCCGAGCCGCCGTCGCAATCGATGATCGCGCCGGTGATGTATTTGGCGTTGTCGGTGCACAGGAACAGCGCGACATCGGCAATGTCGCGCTTGGTGCCATAGTCGCGCAGCGGCACGCTGGCCTTGATGCGCTTTTCGATTTCGGGGGTCGACCCCAGCCGCCGCATGCCTTCGGTATCGGCAATCGGCCCCGGCGTGACGGCGTTGACGCGGACGCCTTCGGGGCCCCACTCCATCGCCAGGCACTTGGTCAGCATGTTGATGCCGGCCTTCGCTGCGCAGACGTGCGACTGCATCATTGTCGGGTTGACCGCCTGCCCGGCAGTGATCGAAATCAGCGAGGCCCCCGGCCGGCGCAGGAAGGCATAGCTGGCGCGCAGCACGTTGAACGTACCGATCAGGTCGATGTCGATGACGGTCTTGAAGCCGTTCGCCGACATGCCGAGCGCCGGCGCGACGAAGTTGCCCGCCGCGCCCGAAATGACGATGTCGATGTCGCCGTACGCCGCCTGCGTCGCCGCGAGTGCGGCTTCGACCGCCGCATAGTCACGGACATCGGCGGCAATGCCCATCGCAGTGCCACCGGCGGCGCGAATGCCTGCAGCAGCGGCCTCGATCTTGTCGGCGCTACGGCTGATCAGGCCGATCTTCGCACCATGGCGCGCAAAGTGTTCGGCGATACCGAGGTTGATGCCGCTCGAGCCACCGGCGACGAACACGGTCTTGCCGGCCAGGACGCCGTCCTTGAAAGCATCATTCATCGTCAGGGCTCCTTTTGTTACTGGTCTGGCGCCGGCTTTCGGGGCGGGCCGGTCCTTGGCCCCAGATGCGCGCCGGCATCGGTGATGATGCTTTCGCCGGTAATGTTGCCCGACTCGCTGCCGGCGAGAAACAGCACCGTATGGGCAATATCCTCGGCGGTGCCGGCATGCGCCAGCGGTGTCGATTGTTCCTGCTGGGCGATCATCTTGGCCAGCCCGGCTTCGCCCATCGGGTCGGCAAACCAGCGCGTCCCGATAAAGCCCGGACACACCGCATTGATCCGCAACCCCGGCCCCAGGGCGCGCGCCAGCGATTTGGTCATGTTGATCAGCGCCGCCTTTGACGCCGCATAGGCGACCGACGATCCGATCGCCATGATGCCGGCAATCGAGGCGACGTTGACCACGACACCCTGTGATCCGCTGGCCGCCATCGCCGGTGCGGCGGCGCGTATCATCTGGAAGGCACCGACGACGTTGATGCGGTAGATCGACAGAAAGTCATCGGCGCTGAGTCCGTCGAGATCATCATGCCCGACCATCTTGGTGATGCCGGCGTTGTTGATGAGAATATCGAGGCCGCCCCAGCGTGCGACCGCGTCGGCGACCAGCGCGCGGCAATCCGCATCATCGCCGACATCGCCGCGCGCCGCCGCCGCTTCCACGCCGAGCGCCCGGCAGGCCGCCGCAGTGGCTTCGGCGTCGGCGCTGCTGCGCGAGTAATTGACCAACACTTTGGCACCGCGCGC
>CALMPZ010000266.1 GCA_937871645.1 uncultured Polymorphobacter sp. | reverse complement strand
ACCAGCACCGGGCGCACGACATTGGCCTTGACCCAAGCCCCGAGCAGCGGCGCCGCCTGCAGTACCGTCGCCGGCATGCTGAGAATGCTTTGGAAGCGGGCGATGCGGTGCAGGTGCGGATCGATGGTCACGACCCGGTCGAACAATCCCGACAGCAACTGGCCGAAATAGCGTGCCGAGACAGCCTCGCCGGGATGGAAGCGCTTGTCCTGACGCATATAGGCGAAATAGGGCGCGATCAGATTGACCCGGCGCGCGCCAAGCTCGCGCGCGGTGGCCGCTGTGAACGCCAGCCGCAGGAACTGCGGATCGGGATCGGCGAGCGTGCAGATGATGTTCACCTCGTTGCCAGCGATATTGTCGGGCAGGCGCAGATAGGTTTCGCCATCGGGAAATTGCCGCGTAATCAGGGTGCCGACTTCAGCCGGGAAGCGCGCCGCCAGCGCCACCGCCAGCGCTTCGTTGCCGGGCATCGGGAGTAGCAGGCATGTCATTTCAGTTCTGCTCCACGGTAGCCCATCTCAATCGGCACGTTCAACGATGCGGGCGCCTTCGGTGACCTTGTCGCCGGGATGCAGCACGACCTTGTCGCCGGCCTGCAAGCCGGCGACGACGGCTGCGCTGTCCGGGTTCATCGCGCCGAGTTTGATCGCTACGCGTCGCGCGCGTCCCCCATCGGCGACGAAGACCGCCCAGTCATTGCCCGCGCGGAACAGCGCGCTCGCCGGCACCTGCAGCACATCGGGCGCTGACCAGGTGACGATGCGGACGATGACGCGGTAGCCATGGCCGAGCCGCGCCCAGGCGCCGCGCGGCTCGTCGAAATCGAGCACGACATTGACGCGTTGTTCCTCGACACCAAGCGCCGAGACCTTGGTGAAGCCAAAGGGTTCGACCAGGCGCACCTTGGCGCGCAACGGCCGCGCGCCACCCCATTGGTCTATGATCGCCGTAGCGCCCGGGCGCACCTGCACCGCGTCCGACGACAGCATGTCGGTGACGATTTCGAGCTGTTCGGGATTGCCGATTTCAACCAGCGGGGTGCCCGCCGCGACAATCGCTTCGCTTTCCTGAAGGACGCGCAGCACTGCGCCACCTACGGGCGCATGCACCGTGACGACATCGCCGCCGGCACCGGCGACTGCTGCGGGCGGGGTCAGCAACGCCCGCGTCTCCGCGAGGTTCGACCGCGCCGAATCGACCTGCCGCATCGCAGCAAGCACCGCCGCTTCGGCGCGATCGTGCGTCATGCGCGCGCGGTCGACGGCGGCTTCGGCGCTGAAGCCGGTGTCGCGCAGCCGCTTCACGCGTTCGAGCTCGCGGTCGGCGAGGTCGCGCTCGGCGCGGGCCTCGGTGACGCGCGCCACCGCCGATGCCAATATTGCGGCGCGTGAGCGGATCTGAGCTTCGACTTCGCGGCGGCGGCGGGCATTGAGAAATTCGGGCTCGCCCGCCTGGATCCGTGCTACCACCGTCTGCCGCGCGACTGCCATGTCGCCGGGCTTGAGACCGACGCGCAACAGGCGCCCGGCAACCGGCGCCGAAACGGCGAACACATCATGCACGCGCGTTTCGCCCTCGTCATCGAGCGTCACCTGCAGTGGCCCGCGCGTCACCGTGCCGAGATCGACCGGCACCGGTGGCCGGCGCAGCGCCACGATAATCGCCGCCGCCAGCGCCAGCACGACAAGCGCGGCGATAACGATCGGTCCGATGCGGCGGGGGGACTGCATGCGCTACTCCCGGGTCTTCAGGACGCGAACAAGATCGAGCCGGTGCATCCGCCGCGCCAGCAGCAGCGTGGTCGCGGTCGTCGCGGCCATGACGACGAGCACGCCCTGTGCCGCCGTTGCGGCGCGCATCCCGAACGGGATGGTGTAAAGGTCATTGCTGAACTGCATCATCAACAGCCACGCCAGCCCGACGCCAAGCCCGCAGCCCAGCGGCAGGGCGACAAGCGTCAGCACCGCAAGGCTGCCAAGCAGCATATAGGCCACTTCGGAACGGCGGTAGCCCAGCACGCGTAACGAGGCGAGGTCGCGCGCCCGTTCGGACAGCATGACGCGCCCGGCGTTGTAGACGACACCGAACACGATCATCACCGCGAAGCCGGTGTTGAACAACGTCACCATCCCCATGTTTTCCGAAACCGTCGCGCGAATGCCGCGGATTGCCGCCGTGCGCGGCGCGACGCTGGCGATCATCGGCATTGGGTTGGGATTGGGCGGCGCGTATGTGCTGAC
>CALMPZ010000265.1 GCA_937871645.1 uncultured Polymorphobacter sp. | reverse complement strand
TGAGGCCTGCACCCAATTGTTATGCGCTCTTCAAATGGGTGCAGGCCTCAGGCCTGCCCGCCGGAGGCCCTTAAACCTTCATTGCCTCGAACGCCGCCAAGGCCCGCGCCCGCGCCGCCGCATGATCGACAATCGGCGGCGGGTAGCCGCGTGCGCCACCATGTTCCCAGGGGGCATGGATGGCCTTGTCGGGCAGTCCGGCGAGCTCGGGCACCCAGCGCCGGATATAGGCGGCGGCGTCGAATTTGGCGCTTTGGGTGACGGGGGCGAAGATGCGGTAATAGGGCGCGGCGTCGACGCCCGAGCCCATCACCCATTGCCAGCCCATGGCGTTGTTGGCGAGGTCGGCATCGACCAGCGTATCCCAGAACCAGCGTTCGCCGTGGCGCCAGTCGATGAGCAGGTGCTTGGTCAGGAAGCTTGCGGCGATCATGCGGACGCGGTTGTGCATCCAGCCGGTCGCCCAGAGTTCGCGCATGCCGGCATCGACGATCGGATAGCCGGTACGGCCGCGCTGCCAAGCTGTCAGTTGGTAGGCGCCGTCGCCGCCATCAACGTCCGTGAAGGCGATGCGGTCAAATTCAGGGCGCATCGCCCGCCAGTGCAAGTCGGGGAAGGCGTCGAGCGTTTGCACGGCAAAGTCGCGCCAGCCGATCTGGCGCAGGAACGGCATCGCGCCGGGCTGGCCGGCCAGCCGCGCCCAGACTTGCGCCGGCGAAATCTCGCCGAAATGCAGGTGCGGCGACAGCCGCGAGGTGGCTTGCTGCGCCGGGAAATTGCGTCCTTTATCATAGCCCGCGACGTGGCCGGCGAAGGCATCGAGCCTTGCGTGTGCGCCGGCTTCGCCCGGCTGCCAGTCGCGAAACCCCGTCGCCCAGTCGGGCCGTGTCGGCAGCAGCGCCCAGTCGGCGAGCGTGTCGCCGGCGGGTGCGGGGGCCAATTCGAAACGCGTCGGTCCCGGCTGCGGCGTGTGCGGCGGCATATGCGTTTGCAGCGCGTTCCACCAGGGCGTGAAGATGCGGTAGCGACCACCGCCGCCGGTGGTCAGTGCGTCTGGCGGCAGCAAGGTCAGTCCGTCATGCAGCCGCAGGTCGAGCCGCTTGGCGACTTCGGCTTGCTGGGTCAGCGCATAGGGTTCGTAGTGGTGCAGTGCATGGACCGTTGTCGCGCCGGTGGCGGCGGCGAGTTCGGGCAACACGACGCCGGCGCGGCCGCGCAGCAGCAGCAACCGGGCGCCGCGTGCGGCGAGTGCGGTGTCGAGCGCGGCGAGGCTGTGGTGCAGCCACCAGCGCGATGCCCCGCCCATGCGGCGTTCGCCGGGCGTTGCATCATCGAGCACATAGACGGCGATCACCGGTCCCGCAGCTGCGGCCGCCGCAACGGCGGCCTGATCCTCAATCCGCAAGTCCTGCCGAAACCAAATAATCTGCGGCGCTGCCATCTCGCATCCTAATAAATGGGTGCAGGCCTCAGACCTGCCCGCCGGAGGCTCTTTCTTTAGTCTGCCTTCGCGACTAGGCCAGTCTTTCACCCCCACCACAAGTGCAAGGGACGAGATGCCGCGCCTAGCCTATGTCAACCACGCCTTCGTGCCGCTCGACAAAGCGGCGGTGCATGTCGAAGACCGTGGCTTCCAGTTCGCCGACGGTATTTACGAGGTGTGCGCGGTGCTGAACGGGCGGTTGCTCGACTGGCCGCTGCATCTCGAACGCTGGACGCGCAACTTGTCGGCGTTGCTGATTCCGGCGCCGATGTCGGCGGCAGCGCTGACCTTGGTCGCGCGGCGGCTGATTGCGCTCAACGGCTTCAAGGATGCGCTGCTGTATATCCAGGTGACGCGCGGGGAAGCGCGACGCGACCATCCGTTTCCCGCCGATGCGCAGCCGACGCTGGTGATGACGGTGCGGCGTTTCGATTTCGCGGCGCGGGTGCCGCAGCAGGCGGTCGGCGTCAAGGTCACCAGCGTCACCGACCAGCGCTGGGGGCGTTGCGATATCAAGACCGTGGCGTTGCTGCCCAATGTGCTGGCCAAGCAGACGGCGCGGCTGGCGGGCAGTTTCGAAGCGTGGTTTGTCAGCAATGACGGCGTGGTTGCCGAAGGCGGCTCGACCAACGCCTGGATTGTCGACGCGGCCGGGACGGTCATCACGCATCCGCTGTCGGCGCGCATATTGCCAGGCATCATGCGCGCGAGCCTGCTGCGGTTGGTGCACGCGGCGCAAATCAAGGTCGAGGAACGGCCGTTCACGCTCGCCGAAGCGCAGGGTGCGGCCGAAGCCTTCCTGACCTCGACGACGGCGCCGTGCCTCGGCATCGTGGCGATTGACGGCGTGCAGGTCGCGGACGGCAAGCCGGGACCGGTGACGCGGCGGCTCGGCGAATTGCTGTGGGGCGAAATCGAGCGGCAGACCGGCTTCCGCCCGCCTGCCGCCTGATCCGCGCTTATTTCGCCGGCGGCGGCGGGGGCATCATGTCCTCCATGCCGTCCATGCCGCCTGCGCCATGCATCATCATCGGCGCGCCCTTCTTGCTCATCCGCGACTCCATCCGCGCGCGCATCGCGCGGGCTTCGGCGACGAGCGCCTTGCGATCGGCAACCGACAGCTTTTGATAGGCACCGAGCAGCGCCGCCTGGCGCTTGTTGTGCATTGCTTCGGCGGTAGCGCGTTCGGCCTCCATGGCGCGTTTCAGCGCCGCGACATCGAGCTTGTCGGCATCGAGCAGCACGAGGATCTGGTCGCGCGCGGCCTTGACCGCGGCATGGTCGGCGCGCGGATCGCCGCCCTTCATCGCGTCGCGCATGACCTGCTGGCCCGCCGGGCTGAGCGTCGAGAACATCTGCAGGCGGGCAGCGCGGCGACCACCCTGGCCGCCGTGCGGGCCGGCGTGCATGCCGGGGGCGGGCGGTGCAGCGGGTGCGGTCTGCGCCGCGACAGGCAGCGCCAGCAGCATCGCCAGCGCGACACCGGTCGATTTCAGGAGCGTTTTCATATCAGGCTTTCCTCTTGTGGAGTCAGTGTGAACAGCATTGCATAGGCCTGGGCATCGGTGATTCCGGTGTCGTCAGCGCTGGCAACGATGGTCGGCGACGTGGTTCCCTGTTGTTCGGTGGCGTCGCCCCACAGCCGGGGCATCGGCGTGATGGCGATCAGCGATGCGGCAATTGCTGCAGCAAACGCGCCGCCGAGCCAGCGGTTCCAGCGCGGTGCCGATGCACGCGCGGCAGCGGCTAGTCGCGCGCTGTCAGCGGCCGACGGTGCAACCTGCGCCCAGTCTCCGAGCATGCCGGCAATCGCCGCATCGGTGGTGTGGGCCTCGGCCAGTGCGTCCTGCAGCGCCGGGTTGCCGTCAATCGCGGCGGTCAGCGCGGCGCGCTCTTCGTCGGGCCAGCGCGTTGCGTCCGCACCGTAAGCGGCGATGATTTCAAAGGTGCGGTCTTCAGTCACTTCGTATCCGTCCGTTCGCTGGCCAGCAGTTCACTCAATTCCTTACGCGCCCGCGCCAATAATCCCTCGACTGCCTTGGGGCTGGTCTCGAGCTGCGCGGCGATCTCCGCCATGCTCGCGCCTTCGCCGTGGAACAGCGCAATCGCGGTGCGCTGGCGCGGGTTGAGCCGCGCCATGGCGGCATCGACACGGCGCGCACGGGCGTTGGCATCGGCGGCGTCGAACGGGGAGGGGTCGGGCGCGGCAATGTGCGCGGCGTCGTCGAGCGGCGCGACCGGGCGCAGCCGGCGTCGACGGTCGAGGCACTGGTTGACGAGGATGCGGTGGAACCAGCCTTCGACGCTGCCGAGCGCGGCTTCATAGATTTCGGCATGCGTCCACAACCGCGTCAGAGCCGCCTGCAGCGCGTCCTCGGCATCGCGACGGTCACCGCATATGCGCAGCGCCAGCCGCAGCATCGGTGCATGCAGGCGCGCCACCAACAGGTCGAAGCTGGCGGTGTCACCATCGGCAACACGCGCCATCAAGGCCGCAGAATCGGTCAGGTCACGCAACATACAAGGGGATTACGCAGCAACGTGCGCCAATCCCCCGCATGGCGCTCACATCTTGTGCGTCGCCGCGTCGTGCACCGTCCAGCTCTGGCCCTTGCGGATCAGCGCATTGAGGTCAGCCTTCTTGCCGGCGGCGACCGAATGGTTCTGCGCTGTGACCTGAGCTTCGAACGACGGCTTGGGGTCCTGATAGATGACGCCGAGCACCATCGGGAAATCACCGAACGGCAGCTCCAGCAGCATCTGCACCAGCCCGCGGTTGGTCTGGTCGTGGACCAGCACGCCCGAGATGTCGCCGTCGACGATGTCGATGACTTCGAGCGCCAGCTGGCCCGGCACCAGCCGCAGGCCCTTGGTGCCATTGTCGAACACCAGCGGCTCGCCGTGCTTGACCCAGATCTGCTTCGGCCCGGCGTTCTTCTTGTCGGTGAACGCTGCGAACACGTCCTCGTTATAGACGATGCAGTTCTGGAAGATTTCGACGAAGCTGGCACCCTTGTGCGCGTGCGCCGCCTTGAAGATTTCGGGGAGTTGCTTCTGCGCGGTGTCGATGCCGCGCGCGATGAAGCGCGCGCCGGCACCCAGTGCGAATGCGCACGGGTTGACCGGCTGGTCGACCGAGCCGAACGGGGTGGAGGGCGAGCGCGTGCCGATGCGGCTGGTCGGCGACGCCTGGCCCTTGGTCAGCCCGTAGATTTCATTGTTGAACAGCAGCACCTGGACATCGAGGTTGCGGCGCAGCAGGTGCAGCATGTGGTTGCCGCCGATGCTCAGGCCGTCGCCGTCACCGGTGATGATCCACACGTCGAGCGCCGGATTCGCCAGCTTGACGCCGGTCGCAATCGCCGGCGCGCGGCCGTGGATGGTGTGGAAGCCGTAGGTTTCCATGTAATAGGGGAAGCGCGACGAGCAGCCGATGCCGCTGACGAACACGGTATTTTCGGGCTTGGTGCCGATTTCGGGCATTGTGCGCTGCACCGCCTTCAGAATGGCATAGTCGCCGCAGCCGGGGCACCAGCGGACTTCCTGATCGGTCGCCCAATGGTCGGGCTTGCTGCCGTCGGGAATGGTGATGGCGGTCATGTCGTTCATCGGTTCAACCCTTCCTTGCCAGTTCCGCGTCGATCGCCGCTTCGATTTCGGCGATCTTGAACGGTTGCCCGCTCACCTTGTTGAGCGGCTTGGCGTCGACGAGATATTGGTCGCGCAGCACGGTCTTGAGCTGGCCGGTGTTCATTTCAGGCACCAGCACCTTGTCGAAGCTCTTGAGCAAATCACCCAGATTCTTCGGCAGCGGCCACAGATAGCGGATGTGGACGTGGCTGACATCGAGCCCCTTGGCGCGCGCGCTTTCGACCGCCTTGCGGATCGGGCCATAGGTCGAACCCCAGCCGACGACGACCAGCTTGCCGCCCGCCGCACCCTGATCGACATCCTGATCGGGGATATGGTTGGCGATGTTGAGGATCTTGTCCTGACGCGTGTCGGTCATCTTTTGATGGTTGGCGGCTTCATAGTTGATGTTGCCGGTGTTGAAGCCCTTTTCGATGCCGCCGATGCGGTGCGTCAGCCCCGGCGTGCCGGGCTTGACCCAGACGCGCTTCAGCGTTTCGGGGTCGCGCTGGTACGGGTTGAACTTGCCCTCGGCGGGCACCTCGGTGTGGAACTCCACCGGGAAGGCTTCGTAATCCGCCATGTCGGGCACCAGCCACGGCTGCGCGGCGTTGGCGATATAGCCGTCGGTCAGCAGCATGACCGGCGTCATGAACTGCACGCTCAGCCGTACTGCCTCGATCGCCACGTCGAAGCAGTCGGTCGGCGACGACGTCGACAGCACCACCATCGGGGCGTCGCCGTTGCGGCCATAGATCGCCTGATACAGATCGGACTGTTCGGTCTTGGTTGGCAGGCCGGTCGACGGGCCGCCGCGCTGCGAATTGACCACGACCAGCGGCAGCTCGGTCATGATCGCCAGCCCGAGCGCTTCGCCCTTCAAGGCAATGCCGGGGCCGCTCGACGAGGTCACGCCGAGTTGGCCGGCGTAGCTCGCGCCGATGGCGGCGCAGACCGCGGCGATTTCGTCTTCGGCCTGGAAGCTGGTGACGCCGAACTCCTTGAGCCGCGCCAGCGCGTGCAGCACCGGCGACGCCGGGGTGATCGGATACGAGCCGAGGAACAGGTCGAGGCCCGCGAGCTTGGCGCCCGCGACCAGCCCGAGCGATAGCGACTCGCCGCCGGTGATGGTGCGGTAATAGCCCGGCTCGACGCTGGCGGGGTCAACCGTCCACTGGCGCAACGGTCCGCCGATTTCGGCAGTTTCGCCATAGGCGTGGCCAGCGTTCAACGCCGCGATGTTGGCGTCGGCCAGCACCGGGTTCTTGGCGAACTTGTCCTGCAGCCAGGCGATCAGCGGCGCGCGGTCGCGGTCGAACATCCACAGGCTCAGCCCCAGCGTCCACATGTTCTTGCAGCGCAGCGCTTCCTTGTTGCCGAGCCCGAACGGCTTCACGGCTTCGAGCGTCAGCGCGCTGATGTCGAACGCCAGCACCTGCCAGCGCGCGAGGCTGTTGTCGTCAATCGGGCTGACGGTGTAGCCGGCCTTGGCGAGGTTGCGCGCGCCGAATTCACCGGTATCTGCGATGACCAGGCC
>CALMPZ010000264.1 GCA_937871645.1 uncultured Polymorphobacter sp. | reverse complement strand
CGCTCATCCGTTCTGATGATGTACTCAAACGTCCTTAGCGTGAGCGCCTTGTGGGCTCAGTTGCCGCTATCCACCTTGCCGGTAGGTCTCGCCTATTTTGTCTTTGCGATCTCGCTGTGGTTTGCGCCGGTTTACGCTTGGTTCATGTTCGTCTCGGCTTGGGCGAAACGCGCAACGTTGGTATGGGCCGTTGCGCCGGCAATCGCCGTGATCGCCATAGAACAACTGACGTTAAACACGTCCACGCTGACTCAAGTTATTAAGTCACGCCTAGTCGGTGTGGCCTCCGCGTCGTTCACCGCAAACTCCGACTCCAGCGGGCGCGATTCACGTTCAGACCTCGTCCCCGATCCCGGCAAATTCTTCGCCAGTCCCGAGCTCTGGATCGGCCTTTTGATCGCTGCTGCATTGCTCATCGCGACGATACGCCTGCGGCGTCTGCGCGACCTCGACAGTATAGCGGTGCTTGCCCGTCGCGGTGTGCAGCGTCAGCGGCACCGTCGCCAGCCCGGTCTGTGCTGCGCCGCTCCGTACAACCCCGGCGGGTGCATCGGCGATTTCATAGGCTGCGGCACCGGTCGCCAGCCCCGGCGCGAGTAGCGTCAGCGCCAGCACGCCGCTCAACAGGCGCGCCATTACAAAGGCTCGTCGGGCGGTATCAGCGGCGCTTCGCCGAGCGCCACGACCAGCGGGCCCTTCTGGCCTTCGGTAATACGCGCATGCAGCGTCTGCCCCGGCATAAGTTCGGCGAGTCCGGCACGGCGCACGGTTTCCATATGGACGAAGATATCGGCCTCGCCGTCGGGCCGCGTGACAAAGCCGTAGCCCTTGAGGCGGTTGAACCATTTGACGATGACCGGCTCGCTCGGGCCGGCGTTTTCGAACAATTCGGTGGGATCGACGCGCGCCGCCATCCGGTTGACCGCGGTTTCGGGGTCGGGGCCGGTTGCGGTGGTCAAGTCGAGTTCGATGATGGCGCGTGCCTGGCGGCCGCGTTCGCGTTCGACAGCAAAGCAGGTCACCGTCGCGCCTTCGGGCAAGGTCCGGCGGCCGGCATCGCGAACAACGGTGAAGTGAATCAATACATCGCCGGAATTATCGTCAGGGACAATGAAGCCATAGCCGCGCACTGCATCGAACCACTTGACGAATCCCCGAATTCGCAAATCGTTTTCGACGTTGTCCACAGCAATTCCATCAACTAACGACGAGTCGCGCTGAACCCAAGCGTGCTCGGTCATACCCCGGCTCCTACGCAACATGAACTAAACCCACAGAAACGTTAGCACAGTGAAGCGCGCACACAATAGCTTGTTGTCGCGTGCAAATTGCGCGTTGCCGGCACGATTGCCACTGCCGCACCGCACGATTGTCGCCTATTGTGGCGGGCTACAGGGAGCAGCTTGATGGAACTCAAAGGCGAATCATACATTGGGGCGCCGCGCAGCCTGGTCTGGGCCAAGCTCAACGACCCCGATGTGCTGGCGCGCTGCATCGACGGCGTCGAAACGCTGACGCGCGTCGGCGATGACCGCTTCGAAGGCAAGATGAACGCCAAGGTCGGGCCGGTGCGCGCCACCTTCACCGGCGGTGTCAACCTGACCGAGCTCGATCCGCCCAACCGCTATGTCATTGTCGGCGAAGGCAAGGGCGGCGTCGCTGGCTTCGCCAAGGGCAGCGCCGAAGTCGTGCTGGCCCCCGTCGGCGAAGGCGACCTCGAAACCACTTTGCTCAGCTATACCGTCACCTCAAGCGTCGGCGGCAAGCTCGCGCAGCTCGGCGCGCGGCTGATCGAAGGCACCGCCAAGGCCTATGCCGAGTCGTTCTTCCAGAAGTTCAAGATCGAAGTCGAAGGCCCGCCAGCCGTCATCGAAGGCGGCGACGCCGTTGCCGGCGAAGGCCTGGCGGTCGGCGGCGACGCCGCGCAGCTTGGCACCGCAGCAGGTGGCGCCACCCCCGCAGCGCCGCAAGGCAAAGGCCTGTCGCCGCTGGTCTGGGGCGGGCTGCTAGTCCTGATCGTGCTGGCACTGCTGTATTGGCAGATGCAGTAATGACGCCGTCACCGCTGTTCGACGACCTCGATCCGGTGCTCGATGCGGCGCGCGGCTGGCTGCGCGCTGGCCACCGCGTTGCCATCGCCACCGTCGCCAAGACCTGGGGCTCGGCCCCGCGCCGCATCGGCGCGCATCTGGTGGTGCGCGATGACGGCCATTTCGAAGGCTCGGTCAGCGGTGGTTGCGTCGAGGGCGATGTCGTCACGGAAGCGCTCGCGCTGGTGCAAAACGGCGGCTTCAAGGTGCTCGACTACGGCGTCGCCGATGCGCGCGCCTGGGAAGTCGGACTGGCGTGCGGCGGCCGCATTTCGGTGCTGCTGCAAAGCATCGACGCCGCGCATTTTCCGCCCTCACTACTCGATGAACTGGCGAATCTGCGACAAAATGGCACAGGCGCGACGCTCGCCACTGACCTCGCCACCGGTGCCACGACGCTGGCACCTGCTGACACGCACATCATGCCCGGTAGCGACGGCGTCTTCCTCAACCGCTATGAACCACCGCTGCGCATCGCCATCATCGGCGCCGTGCATATCGCGCAGACGCTGGTGCCGCTGGCACGGCTGATCGGCCACGCCCCCAGCGTCATCGATCCGCGCGGGCTGTTTTCATCCGAAGCGCGCTTCGCCGGAGTCGGCGTCGATCCGCGCTGGCCCGACGAAGCGCTGGCCGAATGGCAGCCCAACAGCGCCAGCGCCGTCGTCGCGCTTTCGCACGACCCCAAGCTCGACGACCTCGCGCTGATCGCGGCGCTGCGCTCGCCGGCCTATTACATCGCGGCATTGGGCTCGCGTAAAAATCACGCCAACCGCCTCGAACGACTGGCCGCGGCAGGCTTCACCGCCGCCGATCTGGCGCGCGTCCACGGACCCGCCGGACTCGACATCGGTGCCGCCAACCCCGCCGAAATCGCGCTGTCGATCGCAGCGCAGATGACCGCGGCGTGGCGCGGGCGGCTTTGAGTTCAAGCGCCTCCGGCGGGCAGGCCGCAGGCCTGCCCCACAGGTTTGGGGCGGCGCCCTACGAACCGACGTCGGCACATGCTGCACGCCCTGAAACATTTGGTGCAGGCCTGCGGCCTGCCCGGCCGGAGGCGCTTTCTTTCGTCAGGCCTTCTGAGCGATGATCTTCGGCCCACAAGCGGTCGGTGAATGCGAAGGCGCAGTGCTCGCGCACTCGCTGCTGGTGGGCGGCAAGCGCTGGGCCAAGGGCCGCGAGCTGAGCGCCGCCGACTGCGCTGCGCTGGTCGCGGCCGGACTGACCGAAGTCACCGTGGCGCGTTTTGAACCCGGCGACATTGCCGAGGATGCCGCTGCCGCGCGGCTTGCCGCCGCGCTGGCGGGGCGGGGCGTCAGCGCGCTGGTGCCGGTGCATGGCCGCGTCAATCTGGTGGCGGAGGCTGATGGGCTACTGCTGGCGCCGCGCGCCGGCGTCGATGCGCTCAACGCCGTCGATGAAGCGCTGACACTGGGGACGCTCGCCGATATGGCGCGGGTGGCGAAAGGCGACATTGTCGCGACGATCAAGATCATCCCCTATGCGGTGTGCGAAGCTGCGCTGGCGG
Source organism: uncultured Polymorphobacter sp. (assembly GCA_937871645.1). Classification (GTDB taxonomy): domain Bacteria; phylum Pseudomonadota; class Alphaproteobacteria; order Sphingomonadales; family Sphingomonadaceae; genus Polymorphobacter_A. The sequence continues at coordinate 1,168 of CALMPZ010000264.1, read as the reverse complement.
CCGCACTCGCGATTACCGGACCGATCAGCGTCGCCGCCTATCACGCGCTCGGCGTCGACCTGTTCCAGACCACGCTGCCCGGCACCGCCGACAAATTGCTGGCGCGCACCGACGCGGTGACACGCGCGCGGATCGCCGGCTGCCACGGCCATGTCGTGAACGCCGAAAACTGCGCGCACGACACCGCCGCGCTCGCCGCATTGCTGCGACGCCCGACCGAGGCGGCGATCACGCTCGTCGCCGGTGCCTCGGCAACCGTCGACCGCGGCGATGTCATTCCCGCCGCGATCATCGCTGCCGGCGGCAGCGTCGAGCGCCTCGGCATGCCGGTCGATCCGGGCAATCTGCTGGTGCTCGGGCGCATCGGCAACCGCGCCGTCATCGGGCTGCCGGGTTGCGCGCGCAGCCCCAAACACAACGGCTTCGACTGGGTGCTCGAACGCTTGTTCTCGGGAATCCTCGTCACCGCCGCCGATATCGCCGCAATGGGCAGCGGCGGGCTGCTGGCCGAAACCGAACGCCCCGAGCCGCGCGCGCGCCATGCACCGGCACTCGCGCCAGTCGGCGCCATCCTGCTTGCTGCCGGACGCTCGACGAGAATGGGCAGCTTCAAATTACTCGAAGACCTGAACGGCCGGCCGATGGTCGCGCATGCGGCACAGGCACTGGTCGATGCCGGGCTGCCGGTGCTCGTCGTGCTCGGCTACCAGGCAGATGCCGTGCGAACGGCGCTCGCCGGGCTGCCAGTGCAGTTCGTCGAAGCCGCCGACTATGCGCTCGGCATGAGCCATTCGCTGCGCGCCGGTCTCGCTGCCATCCCCGGCGACTGGCGCGGCGTCGTCGTTGCGTTGGGCGATATGCCGCGCGTCGGTGCCGTGACCATCACCGCCATCACCGCCGCCGCAACATCCGAACGCAGCATCGTCGTGCCGGTGTCGAACGGCCGGCGCGGCAACCCGGTGCTGTTCGGCCGTGCCTGGCTCGCCCGCCTGTCCGACAGCAGCGGCGACCGCGGCGGCAAGGCGCTGCTCGACGAATTCGCCGATCTTGTCACCGAGGTCGAGGTGGCGGACGACGGCGTGTTGTTCGATATCGATGACCCGGCGACGCTGGCAGCAGCGCGCAAGAGGTAGGTTGGTAGGGCCTCCGGCGGGCAGGGTCGAGGCCC
>CALMPZ010000263.1 GCA_937871645.1 uncultured Polymorphobacter sp. | reverse complement strand
ACGACTTCTGCGGGCTTGGCCGCAGGCGTCACCTTGCTGAGAGTGGTGGGCATGGGTGCGTATTCCAAACGTAAACCGGCCCGCGAAATGCGAGCCGGACGAGCGGCGTATCGTGGAAGTCGCGCTAAAATGCAAGGAAATAGGCGGGATTCGCGTGAGGTATTATAATACCTTCGTGGTGGCCAGCCGACATTCGCGGCTTTCGATGCGCTTCGGGCGGCCCGGCAATTCGGTTGTCGTGGCGGTGCTGAAGCGCGTCCGCAGCCCCGTCGGCAGGCTGATATCGCTGGTGATTTGAGTGGCGCTGGTCATCTGCGACAGGATGGCGCGCGTCGCGGTCGCCTCGTTCTGGCCAGGCGCGGCGTCGGGGAACATCTGCGCGACCATCTCGGCGGCGTAGCGCTGGACGTCTTCGGGGTCGGCGGTCAGGTCGTGGAACACCTGCGCGCTTTTGCCCGGCACATAGTCGCGCAGCCCGTAGCGCAGTTTGTAGCGCAAGGCCCCGCCGCCGATCGGCGCCTGCGCCTCGACATCGGCTTCGACGACGACGCCCGGGACCAGCGGCGCCTCGCCACCGAGCAGCGGCTCGACGACTTCGAGCCAGCTTGCGGCAAATTCCTCAGGCGTTTGTGGATCAAGTGCCGCGAGTTCGCCATCAAGCAGCGTCTGCAGCGCGGTGCGGGTCGTTTCGGGTGCCGGCGCGAACATCGGCACGAACGCTGCCTTGACCGCGGGGGTGGCGGCGCGGACATGCGCGCGCAGTGCCGCCTCGTTGGTGATCGCGCCCGCCGCGCCGTCGGGAGTGAGCGCGATGTCGACGGGCTGGCCGACAACGACGCTGCCGGTGGCCTGCAGCAGTTCGCGCACCGGCTCGTCGCCGCTGACTGCCAGTGATTTGACCGTCCAGCGCACGCTGCGTTTGTCGGCGGCGCCGGCGAATTGCAGTTCATGCGCGGAGGTGATCGTCAGCGGCCGCCCGCCGAGCGTGCGCAGCGCGGTGCAGTCATAGCGGATCGGCACGCCTGTCGGGGGTGCGAACGGCAGCGTCACCGCGGCTTCGGGCGCCGCCGCGACCAGCAGCAGCGCGGCGGCCGCGACAGCCAGGCGCAGCTCAGACCGCATGGGCCTGCAGATGGCCAAGCGCTACGGTTTCGAGCGTGCGGATGTGGCAGGCCTCGAGCACGACATCGGGGGCAAAGCCGGCGATGCGGGCTTCTTCCCAGCGCGCCGCGCACAGGCACCAGCGGTCGCCTTCGCTGAGGCCGGGAAAGCCATAATCGGGGCGCGGTGTCGACAGGTCGTTGCCCATCGCCGCGCTGAACGCCAGGAACTCGGCGGTCATCACTGCGCAAACGGTGTGGACGCCGGTGTCATTGGCATCGGTGCTGCAGCAGCCGGTGCGGTGCCAGCCGGTCAGCGGCTCGGTCGAGCATGACGCCAGCGGCGCGCCGAGCACATTGAGGGCGATTTCGGTCATCGGCACAGCCTAGCGCCGCGCCCCTGCCAGCACCAGTGCGCTGCGACAACGCTGACGGCGAGCAGCAGAGCTGCCCCTGCCTGGTGCGCGACGCCGAGCGCGATCGGCACGTCATGCACCAGCGTCAGCACGCCGAGCGCGAATTGCACCAGCACCATCGCCGCGAGCGCGCCGCCGTGATGCGGCGCCCCGGCGCGCACCAGCCGCATCGCCACCCATATGGCAGCCACCGCCACGACCACCGCAAGGCTGCGATGGACGAACTGGATGGTCACCGGATTGTCGAGCAGGTTGCGCCACAGCGGCGCGTAAATGCCCATGTCGGGCGGCACCAGCCCGTCGCCCATCAGCGGCCACATATTGTACATATGCCCGGCGCGCAGCCCCGCAACGAACGCCCCGAAGGCGATCTGCACGACGAGCAACAAGAAGAACGGCACAATCCAGCCCGTCGGGCGCCGCACGCGCACCGGACGGCCGGCACCGAGCAGGTCGAGCGCCGTCCACAGGCACGCCGACATGATCGCCAGCGCCATCAGCAAATGCGTCGCCAGCCGCTCGTGCGCGACCGCCGGCCGGTCGACCAGCCCCGACGCCACCATCCACCAGCCGATCGCACCCTGCAGCGCGCCGAGCGCCAGGATGATGCCGAGCCGCAGCCCGTAGCCCGGCGGAATCGCCCGCCGCCACGCAAACCACAGCAAAGGCAGCGCGAAAGCAACGCCGACGCTGCGCGCCAGCAGGCGGTGGAGATATTCCCAGAAATAGATGCCCTTGAACGCCGCCAGCGTCATGCCGGCGTTGACGCTCTGGTATTGCGGGCTGGCCTTGTAGGCCGCGAACTCGCGCGCCCAGGCGTCGGGGCTCATCGGCGGCAGTACGCCCTTGATCGGTTCCCAGCGCACCATCGACAGCCCGGATTCAGTCAGCCGGGTGATGCCGCCAACGACGACGATGCCGAACACCATCGCCGCAATCAGCAGCAGCCAGATGGCAACGGCGCGCGGACGGGCGGTGGCGGGCAGGGCGGCGTGGGTCATGCCGCGCCCTATGCCGCGCGCGCGGCGCTTCGCCAAGTGCCAGTTCGTCGCGGCCGATCCCTCACCCTAGAAAATCCGGCGGCGCTGCCGTTCTGGAACAAGGGCAGGGCGCGAAGGGACGGCATCATGGGCTTGAGTTTGCTGGGTTTCGTGCTGGTGCAGGCATTGGCATTATTGGTGGCGCAGCGCGGCGGCGCCCGGCGCTTGCGCGACACGCTGGCCGCCGCCGGCGATGTCGCAGGCGCGTCCGAGGCGCAAGTGTTCGGGCTGCTTGGTGCACCGGCGCGGCTGCGCATCGCGACCGAGGCCGATGACGTGTTCGATGCGCTGCCCGAGTCGGTTGCCGACTGGGTTGAGCCGGGGCCGCGCGGTGGCTGGCATGTCGCGCTGGCCTTCGCCGGAGAACGCTGCCTCGGCGTCAGCGCCTGCAATTTTCAGCCTGTCTATGATCTGCGGGGGCGTGGCTGATGGCGGTGGTCGTGAACATGGCACCACGGGCGCCGTCGGCGTACGGCGTCTACCGCCGCGTCACCATGCGCTATGCGCTCGCCGTCGGGTTGATCGGCGTGCTGGCCTTGGGGTCGGGGATGCTGCTCGGCGGGCTGGCGACGCGCCACGCGCGCGACAGCGAAGTCACTGCCACTGCGAGCAAACAGCGCAAGCTGGCGCTCGATATCGCGCTCGCGGCACGCGACGCTGCTGAGGAAACCGGGTCCGAACGTGCCAAGCAGATCGTCCTGCTCGGCGAGGCCAGCGACGCGCTCGAGGCGCAGCACCGGGTGCTGCGCGACGTGGCGATGTCCGATGCGAGCGGTAATGATGATTTGCGGCTGATCTACCAATATCTCGATTCGGGCGTCGCCGGGCTGGTGGGTGTCGCCCGCGATTTTGCGCGCGATGCCGCCAGCCCCGATGTCAGCGCCAGCGCCATCAATTCGGAGGCGCGCGAAGTCGAGCGCCAGGCCGGCGGCTCGTTCCAGTCGCGGCTGGAGCGTGCGGTGCGGCTGCACATCGCCGCGGGTGCGGCGGCGGGGCAGACGATCATCGATCTCAACCTCGCACTGACCTTGGCGATTCTGGCGCTGCTGGCGCTGACAGTGCAGCTGATCTTCCGGCCGCTGGCGCTCGAACTCAGCGCCGTCACCAGCCGGCTTTCGGACGAAGCCTCGACCGACCCGCTGACCGGCCTGCTCAACCGCCGGGCGTTCCGCACCGCGCTCGACCGGCGTGCGGCGCAGGCGGGTAGCGTCGGGCTGATGATGATCGATCTCGACTGGTTCAAGCTGGTCAATGACAGCGACGGCCACGCCGCCGGCGACCGGCTGCTGTGCGAATTGACGCGGCGGCTCAAGGGCTTTGCCGGTGCCGACATGCTGCTCGGGCGCTGGGGCGGGGACGAGTTCGTCGTCGCCATATTGGGCCGCGACCGCGCGGCGACGCTGGCGCACGCCGCGACCATCCACGCCGGGCTGATGCCGGTGGGCGAGGTGACGCGCCATTCGAACGAACTGCCGATTTCGGCGACTGTCGGCGTCGCCTGGGGCGATGACGGCGCGCGCGGGCTGGAGGCGGTGCTGGCCGCCGCCGATGACGCGGCACGGCGCGGCAAGGAAATCGCCCGCGGCACGCTGTATCCGGCGCTGCCCGAAGATTTCGCGCGGCTCGACCGTGAAATCATCATCAAGCAGGCGTTCGAGCGTCACGACGGCTGCCCGCCCGAAGCCCGCGCCTGGCTGCAGCCGATCGTCCGGTTGAGCGACGGCCGCGTGCTCGGCATGGAGCTGCTGGCGCGCTGGGAGCACCCGCAGTTGGGCCGCATTGCGCCTGACGAATTCCTCGACATTGCGACGCGCTCGGGCTGGATGCTGGCGCTGGGGTCGCATCTGCGTGCCTCGGGGTTCGCGGCGGTCGCCGGGCTATTGGCGTCGGGGCACCGCATCGAACGTGTCGCAATCAACCTCGGCCAGCCCGAACTGGCGCGCGATTCAATCCTGACGACGATCGAGGCCGAACTCGCGGCGTGCGGCCTGCCGCTGTCGATCCTCGAAATTGAAATCACTGAGGATCTGCTGCTCGACCGCGTCCCCGAAGTCGTGCGTGAACGGCTGACGGCACTGCGCCGGCGCGGTGCGCGACTGGCGCTCGATGATTTCGGGACGGGCTATGCCGGCATGTCGCAATTGCTGCGGTTGCCGCTCGACGCGCTCAAGCTCGACCGCAACTTTGCCAATGCCGAAGGCGTCGCCGCCGAAGTCGTGCGCGCCACCGTCGGGCTGGCGCAGGGGCTGGGGCTCGAACTCGTCGTCGAAGGTATCGAAACGCCCGAGCAACTGGTGCGGCTGGCCGACATGGGTGTGCTGCAGGGGCAGGGCTTTCACTTTACCGCGGCGCTGCCACCCGAAGCGATGGCGCAGTGGCTCGACCTGCGCGCCGCCGCCAAAATCAGCGTGTTGCGCGTCGCCTGACTGGCTTGCGGGGGCAGCGCCAAGGGGTATAGACTGCGTCACAGTTGCAGTTGCGTACACTTCGTTTCCAAAATGCGAGGGGATGCGCGCCATGGCCATGACTAGCGAAGATCTGATGAAGATGAGCCAGGACGAGCTCGACGCGCTGTTCACCGCCAGCCCGGCAGGCACAATCCCAGACGGCGAAGCCGACGGCCTCGCGGTCATCGCGCCGGGAACAACCTTTACTGACGAGATTGCCAAGGCGATCAATTTCTTTGCCTGGAAGGGCAAGGTCTTCGACGCCAAGCACGGGTTCTTGCGCAACGAGATTCTGCCGTTCGGCGTCAAGGCGATTGTCGCAAAAGTCTACAAGGACAAAAGCTGGCTCGACGGCAAGGAATGCATCGTTCTCGATTATTCCGAAACCTCGATCGTTGCGCAGTGGATCCGCGACGAGATCCGTCAGGTCGCGCCGACGCTGTATCTCGGTAAAGTCTATTGGAACAAGAAGCGGCTGATCGACTTCGTGCTCGAGTTCAAGACGAAGGCCTAGTGACCAGCGCCGAAGCCCGCGACAGGAGGCCCGGCTGACCCCGCAATCGGATTTTCTGGTGCTCGCTCCTGTCCGCGACGGGCAGATGGCGCCGTTGCGGTCGTTTCTGGCGGGGTGCTGCGCGCCCGGCAAACCGGGCCATGCCGACCCGGCGAATCCTGACATCAATTTCGCCGCGCTGCCGATGCTGCACAACATCCGCGCCTTCATCGGCGAGGATCCGTCGCTGGGTGACCGGGCCTTCCACCCGCGCAGTCTCAACACGCTGTTCGGCAGCGGCGCCTGGCCGGTCGAGCGCGTGTCGCTCGGGCTGCTCGGTTGCTGCGACGGTGACGTCGATGCGTTTCTGGTAGCGCTCGCGGCCGGTTGCGACGGCTGGCTCGCGGCACTGTTCGCGCATTGCGAGGGCTTCGGCGCCGGTGACGACGTGCTGGCGTTCATGCGCGCGCACAGCGTCAAATCGCTGGCGAGCTACGTCAACGGGCCGGGGCGCACGGTCGTCGCGGTGCATGAAAACGCCGCGCTGCTGGCAGCGCTGCGCGCGGCGCGCGGCGCGTCG
>CALMPZ010000262.1 GCA_937871645.1 uncultured Polymorphobacter sp. | reverse complement strand
TTTCCATCTGCCAGCTTTGCGCCGCGCCCTTTGAAATCACATCGACGACCTTGTCTGCATCGAGCCCCGCCGCGAGCGCGAAGTTAAGCGCTTCGGCCAACCCTTCGACAATCCCGGCAATCGCGATCTGGTTGACCATTTTCGTGAGTTGCCCGCTGCCCGCCGGCCCCATATGGCCGATGCGCTTGGCGTAGGCAGCCATGATCGGTTGGGAGGCGCTAAAGGCCGGAGCGCTGCCGCCGACCATGATCGTCAGTTGGCCGTTCTGCGCGCCCGCCTGCCCGCCCGACACCGGTGCATCGGCGACCAGCAACCCCAGTGCGTCGCCCGCCACCGCCAGCTCGCGGGCGATTTCGGCGGATACGGTGGTGTGGTCGACAAACACGCTGCCCGGCCGCATCGCCGCGAGCGCGCCGTCAGCGCCGAGCGTCACCTCGCGCAGGTCGGCGTCGGCGCCGACACAGGCGAAAACCGCATCAGCGTCGGCAACGGCTGCCGCCGGCGTCGTGGCGCGCGTACCGCGATGTTCATCGGTCCAGCGTTCGGCAACCGTCCCGGTGCGGTTGTAAACGGTGACGGCGTGGCCGGCGGCGGCAAGGTGCCCCGCCATCGGATAGCCCATCACGCCGAGCCCGAGAAACGCCACCTTAGCCATCGATATCGTCCTTGCTTGCGGTCGCGAGACCCTTGAACCCCTGCCCCACGACATACCATTCCGACGAGCCCTTGCGGCTGGCCGGCGGCTTGGCATGGCGCACGGTGACGAAGTGGCGCTTCAGCGCGCTGACCAGTTCAGGGTCGGCACCGCCCGCGAGCACCTTCGCCACGAACGCCCCGCCCGGCCCGAGCATCTGCACCGCAAAGTCGAGCGCGGTCTGCACCAGCGCCATCGTGCGGATATGGTCGGTGGGTTTGTGGCCGACGGTGTTCGCCGCCATGTCCGACAGCACCAGCTGCGCGCTGCCGCCGAGCGCTTCGCGCAGCAACACCGGCGAATCTTCGTCGAGGATGTCCTTCACGAAAATGGTGACGCCGGGCAGCGGCTCCATTTCGAGCAGGTCGATCGCGACAATCTTCGCCTTGGGTCGTGCCGCGAGCACCGCCTGACACCAGCCGCCGGGTGCAGCGCCGAGATCGATGACACGGCTGACGCCGGCAAACAGCCCGAACTGTTCATCGAGCTCGATCAGCTTGTAGGCTGCGCGCGACCGATAACCCGCAGCCTTGGCGGCGCGGACATAGGGGTCGTTCAATTGCCGCGCCAGCCAGCGTGTCGACGAGTTGCTGCGCCGCCGCGCGGTCAGCACGCGGACATGGCCGCCGAGCGAGCGCCCGGCGCCGCCGCCCGACTTGACACCGGCGCCGCCGGCTTCGGTGGCGGCCGCATTGAAGGTCTTACCGGCGAGCACCGTCGTTTGCGCCGCCGACACATGCGCCA
>CALMPZ010000261.1 GCA_937871645.1 uncultured Polymorphobacter sp. | reverse complement strand
CGTCGTCGTCGCGCCGCGCGCCGTGGTCGCCGCACCGGTCGCCACCGCGACCGGCGCCTACGGCGGCAAGGCAGCATACAACCCCAACACCGGCAAGGCGGCGGTGCAAACCACCAATCCGTACAACGGCGTCAAGACCACGCAGACCAACACCGGCGTCACCGCCAAGTCGAAGAACGGCTACGGCGTCGCGCAGGGCCCCGGCGGCAAGACCTGCGTCAAGGGCCATGGCAACGCCGGCTGCAACTAACGCCACAAATTTTCGGGGCGGGATTGCGCCGCCGCAAAGCCCGTCCCACATCACCGGCTCTGCCAACCGAGGAGCTGCATGACCCCGCTGCCTGACCCCGTCGATCGTCCCGCCGGTGCCGATACGCCCGCCGCTGCCGAGGCGCGTCGTCGCCGGCGCTGGCTGACGCTCGCCGAAACCGTCGGCGTCATCGCGCTGCTGATTTCGGCGGCGAGTTTCTGGGACAGCCATCAGGAGCGCGCGCGCAACGAAGCCCGCGAAGCAGCGCCCGTCGCCCAGCCCAAGTTGACGCTGACCGGCAAGGCGGTCGACGACGGCGCGCGGCTCGACCTGTCGGCGAGCGCCGACGGCATTGTCGTTCAGACGCAGACGATCAGTTTCCCCAAGGCGTTGGACGCCGACGCCGTCGACACCACCGGCGACGCGCATATCGATGCGAGCTGGTTCGCGGACGGGCTGCTCGCCACCGTGCCCGAACATGACGGCACCTTCACCGGCCGCATGCCGGTCGGCATCGTGACGCGCTATGAAGTGAACGGCGAAACCGTCACCGATACCGCGCTCTACGACCTCGGCTATACGCTGCACCCGCGGACGCTGCGGTCCGACCGGGTCGAGCTGCAGGGGCTGAGCCTGGTGTCGCGCGGGCTGGGTGACCGGCTGGAGGCCAAGCTCGAAGCGCGCTGGAAAGCTGGCAACCCCGGATAGCACTGGTAGCGCTGATACGTACTTTCCCCGCGCGCTGATTTGGCGCAGTGTCGCCCAAAGCAATGACATCCGGGGAGTGGTTCGTGGAATTCGACTATATCATCATCGGCGCCGGTAGCGCCGGTTGCGTGCTGGCCAACCGGCTGACCGAGGACGGCAGCGCCACGGTGCTGCTGCTCGAAGCGGGTGGCAAGGACACCAACCCGATGATCCACATCCCCGTCGGCTATTCGCAGACGCTCAAGGACCCCAAGGTCAACTGGCTGTACGAAACCGACGAGGACCCGTCGAGCGGCGGGCGGCCGCATGTCTGGCCGCGCGGCAAGGTGCTCGGTGGCTCATCGTCGATCAACGGCCTGCTGTATGTCCGCGGCCAGGCGGCGGACTATGACCAATGGGCGCAGCTCGGGTGCTCGGGCTGGAGCTATTCGGACGTGCTGCCGTATTTCAAGCGCGCCGAGGGCAACGAGCGGTTGAACGATGACCTGCACGGCAGTGATGGGCCGCTCAACGTGTCGGACCCCGCCGATCACCACCCGATTTCGGACGCCTGCATTGCCGCCGGGGTCGAAGCCGGCATTCCGTTCAACAACGATTGCAACGGTGAATCGCAGGACGGCATCAGCTATTTCCAGATGACGGTGAAGAACGGCCGGCGCTGGTCGGCGGCGATGGCGTATCTGCGCCCGGCGCTGAACCGCGCCAACCTCAAGCTGGAAATCAACGCACAGGCCGAGCGCATCACCTTCGACGGCAAGCGCGCCACTGGCGTGCGCTACAACCAGAAGGGCACGGTCGTCGAAGCCAAGGCGCGGCGCGAAGTCATTCTGGCGGGCGGCGCGGTCAATTCACCGCAGCTGCTCGAACTGTCGGGCATCGGCGACCCCGAGGTGTTGAAGCCGCTGGGCATCGATGTCGTGCAGGCGCTGCCGGGCGTCGGCACCAACCTTCAGGACCATTATGTCGTCAGTGCGCAGTTCCGGTTGAAGCCCGGCTGCCTGTCGGTCAACGAGCTCAGCCGCGGCTGGCGGCTGGTGCGCGAGGCGGCGCGCTATGCGGTGACGCGCAAGGGGCTGCTGGCGCTGTCGGCGGCGCATATCCAGGCCTATGTCCGCACCCGCCCCGCCTCAGCGGGCCCGATGTGCAGTTCCATATCCTGCCGGCGACGATGGACGTCGAAAAGCTGACGCTGCACCAGGTGATGGAGCTTGAACGCACGCCAGGCCTGACCATCGCGCCGTGCCAGCTGCGCCCCGAAAGCCGCGGCACCATCCATCTGCGCACCGCCAACCCGTTCGACCACCCGTCGATCAAGCCCAACTATTTGAGCGCGCAAGTCGATTGCGACACCATCGTCGCCGGCATGCGCTGGGGCCGCAAGATCGCCGCGCAACCGGCGCTGGCACCCTATGTCGAATATGAGCAGCTGCCCGGCACTGCGGTCGAAACCGATGCCGACATGCTGGCGTTCATCCGCGACTCGGGCAGCACGATCTACCACCCCGTCGGCACCTGCGCGATGGGCCGCGCCGACGATCCGCGCAGCGTCGTCGGCCCCGACTGCCGCGTCCACGGCATCGACGGCTTGCGCGTTGTCGATGCGTCGGTAATGCCACGACTGGTGTCGGGCAACACCAATGCGCCCACGATCATGATCGCCGAAAAGGCCAGCGACATGATCCGGGCGGCGGCGCGCAAGGCAGTGGCGGCTTAGAAGGGCCTCCGGCGGGCAGGCCTGAGGCCTGCACCCGAT
>CALMPZ010000260.1 GCA_937871645.1 uncultured Polymorphobacter sp. | reverse complement strand
AACTGGAGCGCGGCGTTCGCCAGCGCCGGCTTCGCGATGCTGATCGGGCTGGTGCTCTACGTGATCGGCATGCGCGACCTGCCCGCCGATCCGCCGCGCCCGTCGCGCGCCGCACCGGCCGCCCGGCTGACGGCGACCGAGCGCCGGTCGGTGCTGATCCTGTTCGCGCTGGTGCCGCTGATGGCGCTGTTCTGGGTGGCGCAGTCGCAGGTGTGGAACGTCTATAATCTTTGGGTGCGCGACCATGTCGACCTCAGCATTGCGGGATGGTCGATGCCGGTGCCTTGGCTGCAGGCGCTCGATGCGCTGGCACCGGCCATTCTCGTGCCGCCGATCCTCGCGCTGTGGCGCTGGCAGGCCGCGCGCGGCGCCGAGCCCAGCGACATCGGCAAGATGGCGATCGGCTGCGCGATCTTCGGGCTCGCCACGACCTGGCTCGCGGCGGCAAGCTGGGTGTTCGGCGACTTCAGCCGCGTGCCGCTGCTGTGGGCCGTCGCGTTCCACTTCCTGTCGAACGCCGGCTGGGTGTTCTTCGTGCCGATCGCCGTCGCGCTGTTCGCCCGCGCCGCGCCCGCCAAGGTCAACGCGATGATGCTCGGCATCAACTCGATGGCGGTGTTCATCGGCAGCACCGTCAGCGGCCGCATTGGCGGCTTTTATGAAACCATGTCGCCGGGCAATTTCTGGCTGCTCCACACCGCGATCATCGGCGCGGGGGCGGTCATCTTTGCGCTGCTCGACCGGCCGTTGCGGCGGGTTTTGGCGCGGGCGGATTGAAGAGCCTCCGGCGGGCAGGGGTGACCCCTGCACCCGATTATTTGGGCAGCGGGATAAACTCCGTCTCGCCGGGAACGGCAGCAAAGCGCCCGGCTTCCCAGTCGGCCTTGGCTTGTTCGATGCGTTCGGGGCTGCTGGCGACGAAGTTCCAGAAGATCAGTCGCTCGCCATCCATCGGTGCGCCGCCGAGCAGCATGACATGGCTGTCGACTTGCGCGATCATCGCCGCATCGGCACCGGGTTCAAGAACCGCGAGCGTGCGTTCGCCGATGGCTTCGCCATCGACCGTCACCGCGCCCGCCACGACATAGACGCCGCGCTCCTCCCAATCCGCGGGCAGCGTCAACGTGGCACCGGCGTCGATCCAGGCCTCGATGTAGATGATCGGATGCGGGAAACTGACCGGCGAGGTCGCACCGAACGCGCTGCCGGCGATGATGCGCAGCTCGATGCCGGGCAATTGAACATCGGGCAGGCTGGCGGCCGGGTGGTGGACGAACGCCGGTGCGTCCTCGGCATGGTCGCGCGGCAGCGCCACCCAGCTCTGGATGCCGTGCGCGCGGTGGCCGGCAGCGCGCAGGCCGTCTGGCGAACGCTCCGAATGGACGATGCCGCGGCCCGCGGTCATCCAGTTGACTGCGCCGGGTTCGATATCGATGACGGTGCCGAGGCTGTCGCGATGCGTGAACGCGCCCTCGAACAGATAGGTCACCGTCGCCAGCCCGATATGCGGGTGCGGGCGGACGTCGATACCTGCACCCGGCGCGAAGTCGGCGGGACCCATATGATCGAAAAAGATGAACGGCCCGACCATGTGGAAGCCGGGGGCTGGCAACAGTCGCGCCACGGTGAAGCCGCCCAGGTCGCGCGGGCGACCGTCAATCGTCTTGAGAATCGGCATCGGAGACCTCCGCCCCTGAATCGGAAGATCGCGAGTTTATCGCGTCGCCGCGTAGGCGTCGAGTGCAGCCCCATAACTCGATGTGCCGCGCCGCAATGCTTCGGGCTGCGGCAGTGTCCGCACCGCAGTCGCCAGATCACGCACCAGCGCTGCGGGCAGCCGTGCCAGCGGTTCACGATAGATGCCGATGGTGAACACCGCCGCGCCCGTTTCAGGCAGCCGCCGCAGTGCCTGCCGCTCGCAACGCAGCCACAGCGTCTCGCCGGCATTGGCGGCGGTGACATGGTCAAACCGCCGCGCCGCCGGCAGCGCCGGCAGGTAGCGCAACGTGTCGGTTTCGACGATGTTCCAGTTGGCGCGCGTCAGCATGCGCGCCGGGGTCAGCGTGTCAAAGACATGGTCGACGCCCGCTGCGAGCTTCGCGGCAAACCCCGGCACCGGCGCATGGATGCCCGCCAGCGGCTGACCGATCTTTTCATGCAAATGCCAGTCGGTCGGATAAGCCAGCGCGCCGGCGGTGAAGATGTGCAGCCCGTCCGCCCCGCGTTCGAGGATGCAGACGTCTTCGAACATCGCACCGGCCGCGTCGCGTAACGTCGGCCCCGCCGCGCAGACCAGTGCCGCCAGTTCGGCAGCCGCAGCATGGCCGGGGATTTCGTGCAGCGCCTCCGGATACCCCGCGAACACCGCCGCCTTGCCCGCGGCGCGTGTGACCAGCGCCGATCCGGTATCGCGCCATAGTGCCGCGTCAAGTGGCCGCAACCCGAGCTTGGCGGCGCCGTTTCCGTTTCTGAGCGGCGCGATCGCGGCGACGTCGAAGCCGGTCATGCGCGTCAGGCGGTGGCCGTATTGTCGCGGAACCATTGCGCCAGTCCGTCTTCGGACAGTTCACCGGCGGCGAGTGCCACAAACGTCAGAATCGCTGCGGCATCGCTTGCAGTCAGGCGAACGCCGTTGAGCATCAGGAACAGGATGCTGACGACAAATGCCGTGCGCTTGTTGCCATCGACAAAGGCGTGATTACGCGCCAGTCCAAAGCCGTAGGATGCGGCCAGCGCGGCAAGGTCGTGTTCACCATAGGCGGCAAGGTTGACCGGCCGTGCCATCGCCGATTCGAACGCGCCCAAGTCGCGCGCGCCAGCCGCCCCGCCATGCTCGGCGAGCTGCTCATCATGGATCGCCAGCGCAACTGCGGCGTCCACCCAAATCGGCGCGCTCACTTCGCCAGTTCGCGCAGCACCGCGCGACGCTCCTTCATCATTTGCCGCGCCGCCGTCATCTGCGCCTCGAACACCGGATCGTGCGGTGTAATGCGGTAGCCGTCGGGGGTTTCGATCAGGAACAGCGTATCGCCCTTATCGACCTTGAGCCGTGCCAAAACCTCCTTGGGCAGGATGACGCCGGCCGAGTTGCCGACGGCGGTGATTTTGAGGTTTTGCATGGTGAAGGCTCCGGTGTGATAACGAATGTTATAACCTAGAGAGCCGTCAATTGCAAGTTCCCGGTTGGTTCGGAAGCATGTTCGATGAAAATCGCGCCTTGCCCGGATTCCAGCCGGGCTGTTTCCACCGCAGTGTAAAAATCCAGGGCCGTCATCTTCCTAGATTGCAGAAACTCGTAATGTGCCATCGTCGATTCGAGCACATCCGCTTGCGCGCAAAGTGACTTGGCCACTCGTACTGCTTCGATCGGTTTCTGCGGTTGGACAAACCGCTGAATTGACCCCGGCGCCAGTTTGGCAATGGCATTGAATCCATCTCGTGCGCCGGCATCGCGCCCCGCAGCCAGACGCAAGTCGTCTATCCAGTCAATTCCCCTATCGGCGTCATTCGCAAAATCGAGGAGATCGACCAACGTTCGTGCAGGCAGCATTTCCGCATAATCGGCATCAAGCAGCCGATCTGGACGGTCAGCAAAGAGCTGCGACTTAACGTGCGTCCGCGCCTGTCGCTTCCAGGTATCAAGGTGGGTCCGCAAATCAAGAGCCGCCGACTCATGCATGCCGAGATTGCTGCAAACTGCCGCATTTCCCAGCATCGCCATCAAATAAAGTTCGTTGGTCAGTTCGATCTCTGCAGGCATCGAGCTTTGGGGCCATTGGAGTTCCAACTGGTTGAACAGTGTTCCAAAATCCCGCTTACAGTGGATGAGCAAGTCGCGTCGCAATTGGCCATCTGTAGCGATTTCGGCATGATGCAGGCTCTGTGCCGCCGAATAGAGCTTTCCCTTCTGGTTTGACTCCAGAAGTGCCTTTATCTGCTTCACGTCTCGTCCGATTGCTGCGATCTTTTGGTCAAGGCGGTTGAGTTTTGCATTCATGAACGCAAAGCCCGCAATCGAAACCACCAATCCAAGACCAGACAACGCGACGCCAGCCTGCGCTACACTCAAAACGGTACTAAGTTGGCTGCTGATATGGGCCATCTGCACGTTTCCGGCGATGCCCGTGGCGAGGTCGAGTCCCGGGACCAGACTAGTCAGACTTGCGCCCGGGGCTGCCGCAAGGTGCGCAACAATCCATCCTCGATTGTTGCGGATAACACCGCCACAAAGCTTTAAGGTGCCATTGGCCAAACCAGCCTGCATATCAGCGGGAATCTGCCGAAGAACCGACATTCCCATGTCACCAAGCGCGCTCATTACCATATCTGCAGTCGATGGCACACTCGTTTAGGCTTCGCAATGTCTTACCTCGCCGGCAACTGACCCACCCCCGCCGCACCAAGCGGCGCAAGTCGCCCCTCCCATTCCGGGAGGAGAATGAGTCGGCGGCACGGGCTTGTCCCTCGACTTCGCTCGGGATGAGCGAGGTTGGTGTGCGCGGCAAACAATCGGGTGCAGGCGTCACGCCTGCCCGCCGGAGGCCCTGTTAAGCTGCCAGCTCTTCACCCTTCGGCGGCATATTGTGCCCCAGCAACCGCAGCACGTCGGCGGCGCATTCGACGACGTTCGAGCCCGGGCCGTAGATGCCTTGCACGCCGGCATCGCGCAGGAAGTCATAGTCTTGCGGCGGTATGACGCCGCCGGCGATGACCTTGATGTCGGGGCGGCCGGCGGCTTTGAGGCCGCGGATGAGTTCGGGGATGAGCGTCTTGTGGCCGGCGGCGAGCGACGAAGCGCCCACCACATCGACATTGGCTTCGAGCGCCAGCACGACGGTTTCATCAGGCGTCTGGAACAGCGGGCCGGGGACGACGTCGAAGCCCAGATCGGCGAACGCCGAGGCGATGACATTGGCGCCGCGGTCGTGGCCGTCCTGGCCCATTTTGGCGACGAGGATCTTCGGCGCATGACCGAGGCGGCGGGTGACGGCTTCGACGCCGGCGACAACCTGCGCCCAGCGCGCGTCACCGTCGTACGGCGCCGCATAGACGCCCTTCACCGGTGTCGGCGTGGTGCCGTAGCGGCCGAACACTTCTTCCATCGCCGCCGAGATTTCGCCGAGCGTGGCGCGGGCGCGCGCGGCATCAACAGCGAGCGCCAGCAAATTGCCCTGTCCGCGCGCGCCTTCGGTCAGCGCCGCGAGGGCTGCCTGGCAGGCAGCATCGTCGCGTGTGGCGCGCAGCTTGGCGAGGCGCGCGACCTGGCCTTCGCGGACCTTGGCGTTGTCGACTTCGAGCGTTTCGAGCCGGTCTTCGCTGGCCAGCCGGTATTTGTTGACGCCGACGATGACATCGTCGCCGCGGTCGACGCGCGCCTGGCGGCCGGCGGCGGCTTCCTCGATCATCGCCTTGGGCCAGCCATTGGCGACGGCCTTCGCCATGCCGCCGTCGGCTTCGACGCGCGCGATGATTTCCCACGCCTTTTCAACCAGTTCATTGGTCAGTGCTTCGATGTAGTAGCTGCCGCCGAGCGGGTCGACGACCTTGGTCATCCCGGTCTCTTCCTGGATGACGATCTGCGTGTTGCGCGCGATACGGGCGGAGTTGTCGGTGGGCAGCGCAATCGCTTCGTCGAGCGCGTTGGTGTGCAGCGACTGGGTGCCGCCGAGCATCGCCGCCATCGCCTCGATCGTCGTGCGGATGACGTTGTTGTAGGGGTCCTGCTCGGTCAGCGACACGCCCGAGGTCTGGCAGTGGGTGCGCAGCATCTTCGAACGTTCGTCCTTGGCGCCGAGGTCGGTCATCACCTTGTGCCACAGCTTGCGGGCGGCGCGCAGCTTCGCGA
>CALMPZ010000259.1 GCA_937871645.1 uncultured Polymorphobacter sp. | reverse complement strand
CGGGGGGAGCGAGCCGCCAGGATGGCGGCGCTACGGTCGCGATAGGCGCGATGAGGGAGGGCGTCAAGGGCCTCCGGCGGGCAGGCCTGAGGCCTGCACCCATTTGAAGAAAGGGGTGCGGGACGTAAAGCCCCGCACCCTGTCAATTACGCAACTGCGAGGCGGCGGCGGCGCAGTGCGCCGCCGATCATGCCGAAGCCGCCGATCATCATCGCCCAGCTCGCGGGTTCGGGAACCGCGGTCAGCAGGTAACCATGCTGGAAGCCATCCGCCGACGTTGCGAAACCGACGATGTCGCCATTGTCGTTGATCGCCTGTGCCGCGCCGGTCGAGAAGTCCCAGCCGGCGTAATTGACGATCAGCGTGCTGAGGTCATAAGCGGTGAAGCTCGTGCCGTCGAAATCCCACAGCGTGTGGTTCTGCGCGACCTGGTCGCCGGTGGTGTCGTCGAACGATTGCGAGAAACCGACAACCGTGGCGCTGCTGTTGATGCCGCGCGTCGTGCCGATGACGGTCCCGGTCGTGCCCAGCAACGGCAACAGATACGCTGCCGTCGGCGACCAGACAGTGCCGAGGAAGCCCAGCGTCCCCGACGTCTGCCCGGCCACCCAGCCGGCTTCGCTGATCGCGCGGACACGCGCCTGCGACTGGCCGAGCGGATTGACCAAGGTCGAGGCAACGCCGCCGGTCCAGATCACGCCCTTGATGCTGTTGCTGGCTTCGCGGTACATGCCCGCAATCTGGCCGCTGTTGTTGTTGGCAACCGCGATGCTGTTGACCGAACCGGCAATCGCCGCGAGTTCAGTCCCGACGCCACCGTTCCACACGGCCGCGCGCTGGCTGCCCACGCCATTGTTCAGGAGCGGCAAATTGCCTTCGATGCCGACATTGCTGCCGGTAACCAGTGCATAGCCGACGGCGACGCCGCCGTTGTTGACGTCGAGCGCACCGGCTGCGGCGAAGCCGGCGACGCTGCCCAGCTGCGTGATGCCGCCGGTGGTCGCCAGCGCGGCGCGATCGTCAAGCCCGGCACCCTGCACGGTGGCTGCGGCCACACCCGAATCGTTGACGCCGCGCGTCACGAAATTGGTGCCGCCCGACAGCGTCGGCAGCGGCGTGACGCCGCCATCAAGCCGCACGCCCGAGTTTGCGCTCTGACCGCCAGCTTCACCGACAATGGTGCCGTTCCCACTGATCGCGCGCGCCACGGTCGATTGTGTCCCCGGTGCCAGCCCGAGATCGATAATCTTGTACTGCCGCACGGCAAGTGCCGGCGCCGCAGACGCGAGCAATGCCGCGGCCAAAGCCACGGCTGTAAACTGAATCTTCATGATTTTCCCCTGTTTGACAATGACTTGCAGTGTAGTGACAGGCCGCGTGCCGTCAACCGCCAATTCGTCGCACAGCGATGTTTCAGTCGGGTTTCACGACGACCAGAATAACGATGATGATGATCAGCAACGCCGGCACTTCGTTGAGCAGGCGCAGCCGGCGCTCGGTATAGGGGCGCTCCCCGCGCGCCAGTTTTTTGGCGGTCACCACGGCCCAGTGATAATAGCCGGTGAGCAGCACGACAAAGCCAAATTTCGCCCAGAGCCACGGATAATCGAGCCCGATGCTGAGCGCGAGGCAAATGCCCAGCGCCCAGCTTAAAATGCTCGCCGGGTTGAGAATCATCCGCCGCAAGGTCGTCTCGCGCTTGATCCACTCGGCGTCTTCGGGCGATCCCGGCGCGGTCGCGGTGTGATGCACCAGATAGCGCGGCAGGATGAACAGCCCCGCCATCCAGAAAATCACGAAAATGACGTGAAACGCCTTGACCCACAGATATCCGGAACCAAGCCAACCAATCATCGCGCGACCAACAAATGGGTGCAGGCCTCAGGCCTGCCCGCCGGAGGCCCTTCAACTTCAAGCATTCGCCCGCACCAGCGCCAGCAGCTGCTCGACATGCGCAATCGGCGTATCCTGCAAAATCCCGTGCCCCAGATTGAGGATATGCGGCCGCTTGTCGAACGCCGCGCGGATCCGTGCGATATTTTCGGCGAGCGCGCGGCCACCGGCGATCAGCGCCAGCGGATCGATATTGCCCTGTACCGGCAGCCCTGGCGGCAGGATTGCGTCCGCCCATGCCGGATCGACGGTCTCGTCGAGTCCGACGGCATCGACGCCGGTCTGTGCGGCATAGGCGCCGAGCTTGGCGCCGGCGCCTTTGGGAAAGCCAATGACCGGGATCTGCGGGTGGCGGACCATCAGCCGGCCGACGATGTCGGCGGTTGGCGCGATGACCCAGCGTTCGAATTCGGCGGGGGCGAGGCTGCCCGACCAGCTGTCGAACAATTGCACGACCTGCGCGCCGGCTTCGATCTGCCCCGACAGATAGTCGACGGTGACCGCGACAATGCGGTCGATCAGCAGCCGGAACGCCATCGGGTCACGATAGGCGAGGCGGCGCGCGGCTTCCTGGTCCTTGCTGCCGTGGCCGGCGACCATATAGGTCGCCACCGTCCACGGGCTGCCGGCAAAGCCGATCAGCGCGGTTTCGGGTGACAGCGCGGCACGCACGCGGCGCACGGTTTCATAGATCGGCGCGAAGTGGTGCGGCGCCGGTGTCAGTGCCTCAAAGCCGCCGTCGAGCAGTGCCGGTTCGAGCTTGGGCCCCTCGCCGACGCCAAAGCTCAGCGCCTGGCCCATCGCGTGCGGGACGATCAGAATGTCCGAAAACAAGATCGCCGCATCGACGCCGAAGCGCTTGACCGGTTGCAAGGTAATCTCGGCGGCCGCCTCGCTATCATAGACGAGGTTGAGAAATCCGCCCTTTTCGGCACGTAAAGCCCGGTATTCGGGGAGGTAGCGCCCGGCCTGGCGCATCAGCCACACCGGCGGCGGATCGATGCGTTCGCCAGATAGCACGGCAAGCAGGGGAGACGGATTCTGGTTCATAGTCTCCCTCACCGCACGCGCCGCCCGTCGTCAAGCCCCGAGGTCGGACACCACTGCACCTCTTCAATCTGATTCTAGATATAGATTCTAGTGAAGGTTGTAGTGCTGTGGACAAAGCGCTGTCCTTGGGCATGCCCGATTCAACCCACAGCGAAAGCGCCCGACAAACCGCGCAGACTCGGCGAGTCGCAAAAACTGTCCCCGTTGTCCACAGGCACTTCTGTGGATTCTTTCACCTGTTGAAGCGCTGTGGATAAATCGGCGGCGCTGCGTTGACCTTGGTAAGTCTGGCGTTGCACAACCGGCTCCAGTGTCGCCACGCAGCGCTTATCCACAGGCTTGTGTGGCAACTATTTTTGGAGACTCCCGATTTGACGACGCGGCTGCACCTGCACCTGGTCTCCGACTCGACCGGCGAAACGCTCGAGTCGGTCGCCAAGGCCGGGCTGGCGCGCTTCGAAGGCGTCGAAGCGATCAAGCATTTCTGGCCGATGGTGCGCTCCGAAGGCCATCTCGAACGCGTTCTCGACGAAGTCGCCAAGCGCCCCGGGCTGGTGCTCTACACTTTGGTCAATGGCGGCGTCCGCAACCTGCTCGAATCACGCTGCATCGCACTCGGCCTGCCGTTCGTCTCGGCGCTCGACCCCACCATCAACGCGCTATCGCTGCTGCTCGGCCAAACCGCCACCACGCGCCCCGGCCGCCAGCACATCATGGATGCCGCCTATTTCCGCCGCGTTGATGCCATCAACTACACGATGGCGCACGATGACGGCGCCGGGCAGGACGACTGGAACGAAGCCGACATCGTGCTCATCGGCGTGTCGCGTTCGTCCAAGACCCCGACCTCGATCTACCTCGCCAACCGTGGCTACAAGACCGCCAATATGCCGATCGTCACCCAGTCACCGCCGTCGCCCGAACTGTTCCGGCTGACCAAACCGCTGCTCGTCGGCCTCACCACCTCGACCGATCGCCTCGTCGCCGTCCGCCGCAACCGCTTGCTGACGATGGGTCAGACCCCCGATACCGACTATGTCGACAATGATGTCGTCGCCGCCGAAGTCGCCTTCGCGCGCCGGCTGTTCGCCGACCATGATATCCCGGTCATCGATGTGACCCGCCGGTCGATCGAGGAAACCGCCGCCGCAATCATCAACCTCGTGCAGGCGCGGGAAGATCAGGATTCGATCAAGTGATTCAAGAGCCTCCGGCGGCCAGCTTGAAGCTGGACACTATGATTCTGGCCTCTCAGTCATCGGCGCGGCGCGCTATGTTGAGCGCGGCGGGAGTCGCGTTCGAAGCCGTATCTCCCAACGTTGATGAAGAAGGCATCCGCGACGCACTACTGGCGCGTGGTGCGCCGCCGCGCGACATCGCCGACGCCCTCGCTGAAACCAAGGCGGTCAAGCTGTCACGGCGATTCCCAACCGCACTTGTCCTCGGCGCCGACCAAATTCTCGTCACCGCCGACGGCGAAATCCTCGACAAGCCCGGCACCCGCGACCGCGCCGCCGACCAATTGCGCGCACTGATGGGCAAACAGCACCAGCTCATCTCCGCCGCCGTTATCGCCCAGAACGGCGAAGCCGTCTGGCGCAAGATCGACACCGCCCGCCTGACCATGCGCCCGCTGTCCGACGCGTTCATTCAAACCTACCTCGATGCCGAAGCCGACCACGTCATCCACTGCGTCGGCGCCTACCGCATCGAAGCCCTCGGCGCGCAGCTTTTCACCCGCGTCGCCGGCGACCACTTCACCATTCAGGGCCTGCCGCTGCTCGCCGTGCTCGATTTCCTACGCGCGCGCGGAGTTTTGGCCATATGAGTACCGTTCAAGGGCCTCCGG
>CALMPZ010000258.1 GCA_937871645.1 uncultured Polymorphobacter sp. | reverse complement strand
ACACCAGCGCCCCGGCATAACCAGTCGCGCCGGCGATCATCGTATCAAGCCCGTTGAGCATCACATCGACGCAAAACGCCAGCAGCGTCGCCAGAATCAGGAACAGCTGGAACCACCAATACTCCTTGCGCCGGGCGCGTCCCGAGAAGGACGCATACTTCTTCAGCGGCTCGACCATCCACTGCGTTGCCGACTTGTCCATTGTCTGTCCCCTCATTTGCCCGGAACCCCTTAATTCACCGGCACCTGCCGACGATAACTCAGGGCTTCGGCGATATGAAGCCGCGTCACGGCTGCGCTTCCCTCCAGTTCGGCGAGCGTCCGCGCCACGCGCAGTACGCGGTGGTAACCGCGTGCCGACAGCCGCAGCGCCTGCGTCGCCTGAGTCAGCAGTTTGCGCCCCGGTTCGTCGGGGGTGGCGACTTCCTCGAGCAATTTGCCGTCGGCCTCGGCATTGCTGCGCGCCTTGTGGTCGGCGTAGCGCACAGTCTGGATGGCACGGGCTTTGGCCACCCTCACGCCGACCTGTGCCGAGCTTTCGGACGGCGGCGGCAAGGTCAGATCGGCGGCGCTGACCGCGGCGACATCGACATGCAGGTCGATGCGGTCGAGCAGCGGCCCCGACACGCGCGCCTGATAGTCGGCGGCGCATTTGGGCGCACGCGAACAGGCTTGGCTGGCATCCCCCAGATGCCCGCAGCGGCACGGGTTCATCGCGGCGATCAACTGGACGCGCGCCGGATAGGTGACGTGCGCCGCCGCACGCGCCACCATCACCACGCCGGTCTCCAACGGCTGGCGCAGCGAATCGAGCACGCCGCGCTGGAATTCGGGGAGTTCGTCGAGGAACAAGACGCCCAGATGCGCGAGGCTGACCTCGCCCGGCCGCGCCTTGGCGCCGCCGCCGACCAGTGCGGGCATCGACGCGCTATGGTGCGGGGCCCGGAAGGGGCGGGCGCGCAGCAGCTTGCCGCCCTCCAGCTCACCCGCCATCGACGCGACCATCGACACTTCGAGCGCCTCGGCCGGGGTCAGTTCGGGCAAAATCCCCGGCAGTGCGGCGGCGAGCAGCGACTTGCCGGACCCCGGCGGGCCGCTCATCAGCAGGTTGTGGCCGCCGGCAGCCGCGATTTCGAGCGCGCGCTTGGCGGTTTCCTGGCCCTTGATTTCGTTCATGTCAGGGCCGTGCCACGTCCCCTCGGCGATCGTGCGCACCGGCGGCGACAGCAGCTGCGTGCCCTTGAGGTGGTTGATCAGCGTCAGCAGGTCGGGCGCTGCAAGTACCTCGACTTCGCCCGCCCACGCCGCCTCGCCGCCTTGGGCGGCGGGGCAGATCAGCCCGAGTTCGTGCTCGGCGGCATGCAGCGCTGCCAGCAGCACGCCCGGCACCGGTGCGACGCGGCCATCGAGGCCAAGTTCGCCGACGACGACATATTGGTCGAGCACCTCGGCGGAAATCAGCCCCATCGCGCTGAGCAGCCCGAGCGCGATCGGCAGGTCGTAGTGCGACCCTTCCTTGGGCAGGTCGGCGGGTGACAGGTTGACGACGACGCGGCGCGGCGGCAGCGCCAGCCCGATGGCGTCGAGCGTCGCCTGGACGCGCTCGCGACTTTCCTTGACCGCCTTGTCGGGCAGGCCGACGAGCACGAATGCCGCCATGCCGCCGGTGATCTGGACCTGGACATCGACGCTGCGCGCCTCAAGCCCGAGGAACGCGACGGTAGCAACATGAGCGACCATGAATTTTCCTTTGCGGAATCAGACATATGTCCCGCAGCAAAAACCATGACCCTGAAGCCACAGTAGCGCGACAATCGCATCACACAAGCCCGCTACAAAGGTCTGCTTGACCGCCGTTAAGCCATCATGCCTTGCGCGCCCGTGAACCCCCTCCTAATCGCTGTGGTATGCAGCGCACGCGTCCCACTTTCTTGCAGACGTTGATCCGCAGCGAACCTGTGCGCGTCGCGCAACTGGCGGCGGGGTTTGTCCTGCTGCTGGTCGCGCCGGTGATTGCGACGATTCCGCAGCCGATCCCCATCGGCATCATCGTGTTCGGCTTCGGGCTGGCGCTGATCCTGAAGAATTCGCTGTGGGCGCGGCGCAAATATGTGCGCTGGCAGCACCGCTACCCGCGTGCTGGCCGGATTACCGACATGGGGATGCGCCGCCGCCGCCGTCCGGTGGCGCGGGTGGCGTCCGCACCGGTCGTGGCGAGCAACGATGCGTCGCCGCCGCTGGGCCGCGATGTCGTGTCCGCCGCGACGCGCGACTGAACGCGGCGCAACCGGCGACGCCGGCGCTGACCTTCATTTGTTAATTGTTCGTTGACAAAATTTGCGCCAAGGTAAGGGTGCCGCGCTGCTGCGGCATCGGAGGGGAAAACGCATGACCGGATTTTACGATCGCAACATCTTGCCGTTCGTCATCGGCTGCGCCTGCGGCAGCAAGCCGATCGCCAAGCAGCGCTCAAAGGTCGTGCCGCTGGCTACGGGGCGGGTGCTTGAACTCGGCATCGGTGGCGGGCTGAACCTGCCGTTCTACGACCCCAAGAACGTCGTCAGCGTCCAGGGCGTCGACCCCAGCGCCGAGCTGCGCGCCATCGCCACCGAGGCACCGCGGCCACAGGGCCTGCTGGTCGAAGTGCGCGAAGGCACCGCCGAGGCGCTGCCGTTCGCCGATCACAGCTTCGACAGCATCGTCTGCACCTTCACGCTGTGTTCGGTGCACACGCCGGCAGCGGCGCTGGCGGAGGCGCGGCGCGTGCTCAAGCCGGGCGGGACATTGCTATTCAGCGAGCACGGCCTCGCACCCGATGCCGGCGTGCAGAAATGGCAGCACCGCATGGAGCCGATCTGGAAGCGCATCGCCGGCGGTTGCCACCTGACACGACCGGTGTCGGAGACGATCAGGGCGGCGGGGTTCAACCTGACCTCGGCCAATTCGATGTACCTGCCCGGCACGCCGCGCTTTGCCGGCTGGAGCGAATGGGGCACAGCGACGCCGGCGTGACGCGGTTGTGGCCCGCGGTGGGCGGCCACGCATTGACTTGGGCACGCGCTGCCGCTATGCGCCCACCCTTGTTTTCGGCCAGCTTGCGTTGGCCGCAGTGATTCTGAGGATATTGTAATGAAGCGGACCTTTCAGCCCAGCAAGCTCGTGCGCGCCCGTCGCCATGGCTTCCGCACGCGCATGGCAACGCCGGGCGGCCGCAAGGTGCTCGCCAACCGCCGCGCCAAGGGCCGTTCGAAGCTGAGCGCCTAATCTACGCAGCGCTAGCGCCGGACCCGATTTCGGCACCCATGATCATCATTTCTGCACGGCGCGATTTTCTGGCGGCCAATGCCGGCAGGCGGGCGCCGACGCCCGGCTTTCTGCTGCTGGTGCGTGACCGCCTTGACGCCGACCCGCAGATGCGCGCCGGCTTCACCGTCACCAAGAAAATCGGCAATTCGGTGGTGCGCAACCGCTTGAAGCGTCGGCTGCGCGCGCTGGTGCGCCAGGTCTTGCCCGAAGCCGGTATTGCCGGCGCCGACCATGTGCTGATTGGCCGCGATGCCGGACTGACGCGCGATTTCGCGGTACTCGACAGTGATTTGCGCAAGGCGCTGGCCAAGTGCACGTCGGGCAAGGCTGGTGCAAAATGATCGGCAAGCTGCTGATCTGGCCGATCCGGCTGTGGCAAGTCACGCTGTCGCGTATCCTGCCGCCGTCGTGCCGTTTCGCCCCCAGTTGTTCGGCCTATGCGATCGAAGCGATCGAGCGACACGGCCCGATCAAGGGCGGCTGTCTCGGGCTGCGCCGCATATTGCGCTGTCACCCATGGGGCGGCTCGGGCTATGACCCCGTTCCATGACCGGCGATTCGCCCATAGTTTCTGTTGAAAGTTTGCTGTGACCGACAATCGTAACATGATTCTGTTCGTCGTGCTGTCGGCGATGATCTTTCTCGGCTGGAGCTTCGTTTCCGAGAATTATCTGCCGCAGCCGCCTGCTGCGGTTGCAACGGCGGCAGCTGACGGTGCGCCCGCGCCGCAACCGACGCTGATGCAGACCTGGTTCGGTGGCGCGCCCAAGCCGGCAGCACCGACGGCACCGGGCGCGGTCGTGCAGGGCAGCGTCCCCGGCGTCGCCGCCGCGGGCGCGCTGCAGCCGATCGATGTCGTGTTGAAGGTGTCGCCGCGCGTCGCGATTGAAACGCCGCGCCTGACGGGTTCGATAAACCTGCGCGGTGGCCGCATCGATGATCTGCTGATGACCGGCTACAGTCAGACGATCGACAAGAATTCGCCGCCGGTGCGACTGTTCACGCCGTCGGGCACCGCGGCCGCCTATTTCAGCCAGTTCGGCTGGACCGGTGCCGATGCACCCGGCCCCGATACGCTGTGGACGGCGTCCGGCACCAAGCTGACGCCGACTTCGCCGGTGACGTTGAGCTGGACCAACCCCAAGGGCGTGGTGTTCGAGCTGCGTTTCGCCGTCGATGACAATTACATGTTCACCGTCACGCAGGGCGTCACCAACCCAGGTACCACGCCGGTGACGTTGCGCACCTACGGCCTCGTCAGCCGCACCGGCGAGTTCATCGAAAAGGATTCGACCAACCTGCACGTCGGCCCGCTTGGCGTCATGGACGGCACGCTCAAGGACAGCGAAACGACATTCGAAAAGCTGCGCGACGACGGGCCGCAAAGCTATGCGACGACCGGTGGCTGGCTCGGCATGACCGAAAAATACTGGATTGCGGCGCTGATCCCCAATCAGAAGCTGCCGATTGCGGCACATTTCGCCGCCGCTCCCGGTGACCGCTACCAGACCGACTATCTCGATCCGGCGACCGTCGTGGCGCCCGGTGCCAGCGCCTCGAACGTCTCGCGCCTGTACGCGGGCGCCAAGGAAGTCGCGCTGATCGACAAATACAAGGCCGACCTCGGCATCCCGCTGTTCGACCGCACCGTCAGCTGGGGCTGGTTCTGGTTCATCGCGCAGCCGATTTTCCACCTGCTGAGCTGGCTGTTCAAGCTGACCGGCAACTTCGGCGTGGCGATCATCTGCCTGACCTTGATCGTCCGTGCGGCGCTGTATCCGATCGCCAACAAGCAATATGCGTCAATGGCGAAAATGCGCCTCGTGCAGCCCAAGATGAAGGAGCTGCAGGAACGCTACAAGGACGACAAGCCGCGCCAGCAGCAGGAAATCATGGCGCTCTACAAGAAGGAAAAGGTCAATCCGCTCGCTGGCTGTCTGCCGATCCTGTTGCAGATTCCGATCTTTTTTGCGCTCTACAAGACGCTGATGCTGTCGACCGAAATGCGCCACCAGCCGTTCGCGCTGTGGATCACCGATCTGTCGGCGCCCGATCCGCTGCTGGTGACCAATCTATTCGGCCTGCTGCCGTTCACGCCGCCGGGTTTCCTCGCATTGGGCGTTCTGCCGGTGCTGCTCGGCGTGACGATGTGGGTCCAGCAGAAGCTCAACCCGGCGCCGATGGACGAAGTCCAGAAGCAGGTGTTCGCGTTCATGCCGTGGATCTTCATGTTCATCATGGCGCCGTTCGCGGCCGGTCTGCAGCTCTACTGGGTGACCAACAACCTCGTGTCGATCCTGCAGCAGTGGCTGATGATGAAGAAATACCCGATGCCGGCATCCCCGATCATCGAAGCAACGCCAACGGCAGTCAGTACCAAGCAAAAGTGACCGATATCGACCTTCCGTCCGATCCCCCTGAAGACCCGCGCGCGCTGGCGCGGCGGCTGGAGGACGCGCGCCGGGTGTTCGCCGGGCCGCTCGACTTCCTGCTGTCGGCGCCCAAGCTCGAGTTCCTGCCCGAGCCCAGGGTCCCTGAAATCGCCTTCGCCGGGCGCTCGAACGTCGGCAAGTCGTCGCTGCTCAATGCACTGACCGGCCGGCAGGGCCTCGCGCGCACCTCGAACACGCCGGGCCGCACGCAGGAGCTCAACGTCTTCAACGTCGGCGAGCCGCTGTCCTTCCGGCTGATCGACATGCCGGGCTACGGCTATGCCGAAGCGCCCAAGGATATCGTGCGCGCCTGGCAGAATCTGGTGTTCGACTTCTTGCGTGGCCGCGCGGTGCTGAAGCGCGTGCTGCTGCTGATCGACGCGCGCCATGGCCTGAAGCCCGTCGACCTCGACATCCTCAAGCTGCTCGACAAGGCGGCGGTGAGCTACCAGATCGTGCTGACCAAGGGCGACAAGATCAAGCCGACCGAACTCGAAGCCACCCGCCTCAAGGTCGAGGCGCAAGCCCGCACCCACCCGGCAGCCTTCCCGACCGTGCTCGCCACCAGCAGCGAGAAGGGCGAGGGGATTCCCGAACTGCGGGCGGCGGTCATGGCGGCGGTGACAGCTTAAGGGCCTCCGGCGGGCAGGGGTGACC
>CALMPZ010000257.1 GCA_937871645.1 uncultured Polymorphobacter sp. | reverse complement strand
GTCGATGACCCTGCCGGCGCGCGACTGGTGCTCAAGGGCAAGCTCGGCGCGGCGTCGGCGTTCATCCTGACTGCTGCCCCCGATGGCCCCGACCTTGGCCTCAACCGCTTCGTCCATATGCCCGGCACGCCGACGCTGACCGTTGCCGCAACCGCTGCCGACGCCGAAATCGCCATTGACGGCATCACCGTGCGCCGGTCGACGAACACCATTACCGATCTTATCGCCGGCGTCCGGCTCGAACTGCGCAAGGCCGCGCCCGGCGTGCCGGTGCGGCTGGCGCCGTCGCGCGATCCCACCGGGCTGCAGGCAGCAATTGGCGATATGGTCGAGGCGTTCAACGCGTTGCAAAGCCTGTCATCGAGCCTGACCAAGGCCGCCGACGCTGAAAATGCCGCCGGTGCGCTGTCGGGCGATGGCACCGCGCGCAGCCTCAAGCAGCAGCTCGCGGCATTCGCCGCGACGCCAACCCTGAGCGGCGGCGAGGGCCGGCTGTCCGACATCGGCATCGAAACGTCGCGTGACGGTAGTCTCGTGGTCAACACCGCGCGGCTGAGCGCAGCGGCGACCGCCGACCCCGACAAGGTCGAAAAAATGCTGGTGGCGCTGACCGCCGACGGCACGCGCGGCACCACCAAGGGCGGGCTGGTGCGGCTGAGCGCCCTGCTGGGCGAGGCGACCAGCTCGAGCTTCGGTAGCGCCAGTCGGATGACGCGCGAGAAGTCGCAGATTGCCCGCGAAACCACGGCGCTCGATACCCGCATGACGGCATTTCGCGCCAATCTGGTCCGCCAATATGCCGCGATGGAAGTCGCGGTCGCATCGTTCAAATCGACCCAGTCGTTCCTCGATCAACAAATAAAATCCTGGAACAACAGCGACAACTGACCGGCACTTCGTCCTCCAGCCCAAAGGTATTGCCATGCTGCAATCGCACCGCCACATCACCGCCGCGCAGCGCTACCAGTCACTCGATCTGGGTACGCGCGTCGAATGCGCGACGCCGCATGAACTGGTCGCGATGCTGTTCGAAGGGCTGCGCGATGCGCTGGGCGGCGCCGAGCGGGCGCTCGCACATGGCCGTGCGGCGCTGCGCGTCAAATCGGTGACGCGCGCGCTGGCCATTCTCGACGCGCTCGATTCGAGCCTCGATTACACGCGGGGCCGCGACGTGGCGCGCGCGCTGGCTGCGGTTTATGCGCAGGTCCGAGTGTTGATTGTCGCGGGCAATGCCGAATCGCGCCGCGAACTGTTCAGTGCGGCTGCCGGGCAGATCGCCGAACTCGACGAGGCCTGGTCCGAAATCGAGCCGCTGGGCTGACGCGCAAGGGCAGGGGGATCGTTGCAGTTCCGATCAGGCTATTTGGCACCGTCGAGAAACTGCGTGAACCCTGCCGGCGCATAGGGACCGATGACCACCTGCTCAAGGACGCCGATGCCGGTGCGGCTGCCATCGCTGGCGCGCACGATCTGCTGCACGTGGAGATTTTCGGGCGCCAGCGGATCGAGTTGCCGCGGGTCGAACGACTCGCCGCCGATTTCGAGCTCGCCTTTCCACATGCCCTGGCCCCAGACCGGGTGGCCGTAGCCGAGGCCCTTCATCTGGAACTTGAGGATCGGGTCGAGCGAAATCGTCCGAACCTTTTCATCGAGGTCGACCAGATCGATTTCTGCCGATGCTGCAAGCCGTGTGCCCGGCACATAGACGACGCGGTGGCGCGCGGTCGCCATGCGCTGGTCGCGGCTGTCGAGCACGCCGGGCACTGCCGCTTCGCTGGCATACATCGGCGCTACAAAGCCTTCGCGCACCAGCGCTTCGCCGCGCGTGCCGTCGAAGAAAATCGCGTGCGTGATATGGTCGTCCCAGTGAATCGGCGCCCACAGGAAGAAGAACGCGCCGGGAGGATTGGGCGCGCCCCCGGTTT
>CALMPZ010000256.1 GCA_937871645.1 uncultured Polymorphobacter sp. | reverse complement strand
CAGGCCTCAGGCCTGCCCGCCGGAGGCCCTTAAATCAGCCAGCCGACAACAACCCCAACCGCGAGCATCACCGACCCCACAACCACAATCGGCCATCTGCTCGGCGCATCGGGCAACGGCGGCAGTGGCGGTTGCGGCGGCGCGGCACCTTCGACCGGCACGCGGTCGGCGAGCTGGCGCAGGATGCGCGGCAGCTGGCGCAGGCCGCGCCAGTTGAGCACGATGCTGTCGGCGAGGCGCGCTTCGGGGCTGAGTTCATCACGCATCCAGGCGGCGACATAGGGCTCGGCGGCGTTCCACATGTTGAGGTCGGGATCGAGCGACAGCGCAACGCCTTCGACCATCACCATGGTCTTCTGCAGCAGCAACAGGTGCGGCTGCACCGCCATGTCGAAGGCGCGGGTGATGGCGAACAGCCCGTCGAGCAGGTTGGCGATCGAGATGTCGCGCGTCGCCAGCCCGCGGATGGGTTCGCCGACGGCGCGCAGCGCGGTGGCGAATTCGCCGATGTCGTGGTGCGCGGGGACATAGCCGGCTTCGAAGTGGATTTCGGCGACGCGGCGGTAGTTGCCGGTCAGCAGCCCGTAAATGATTTCCGCCAGATAGACGCGGGCGCGGCGGTCGAGGCGGCCCATGATGCCGAAATCGATGACGCCGATGCGCGGGTGCTCGGTGCCGCCGCCCGGCGGGATGACGAACAGATTGCCCTGGTGCATGTCGGCGTGGAAGAAGCCTTCTCCGATGGCCTGGCGCAGAAAGCTGCGCACCAGCGTCGACGCCAGCGCCTTGCGGTCGAGGCCGAGCGCATCGACGGCGGCGCGGTCGGACATTTTGACGCCGCCGATCCAGTCGATGACCAGCACGCGGCGCGTTGTCAGCGCCCAGTCGACATCGGGGACCAGAAAATCGGGTTCGGCGATCATCGCCGCCTTGAGTTCGGATGCGGATGCGGCTTCGCGGCGCAGGTCGAGCTCGGCGAAGGTCCAGGCCTTGAAGCTGGCGATGACGGCGCGCGGGCGCAGCCGGGCGAATTCGCCGCCGAGTGTTTCGGCGTGCGCGGCGGCCCATTCATAGGTTTCGATCGACTGCGCCATTTCGGCTTCGATGCCGGGGCGCAGCACCTTGATGGCGACGTCGCGGCCGTCGTGCGTACGCCCGCGATGGACCTGGGCGATCGATGCGGCGCCGACGGCGACGGGGTCGATGTGCGCGAAATGCTGCGTCCACGGCCCTTCATAGGCGGTGGTCAGCGCCGCTTCGACATCCGCGAACGGCAGTGGCGGCAGCGCGTCCTGCAGCCGCGCAAGGTCGTGCGCCGCTTCGGGACCGACGAGATCGGGGCGGGTGGCGAGTGCCTGGCCGAGCTTGATCGCGGCCGGGCCTATAGCCTCGAAGGCTTCAGCGTAACGCGGTACGGCGGGGGTGGTGACGCCGATGCGCGCCAGCCGCGCGAGGCGGCGGACGCCGGCGGGGGCGTTGGTGTCAGCCTCGATGCCGCGCAGCGCACCGTGGCGCGCGAGCGTGCGGCCCCAGCGCAGCAGGCGCAGGATATGGGTGGCGGGGCGGGTCACCGGGTGGCGCTCAAATCTTCCAGCCGCTGTG
>CALMPZ010000255.1 GCA_937871645.1 uncultured Polymorphobacter sp. | reverse complement strand
CTGTCAACAATCGCCGATGCGGGGTAGCCCAAAAACAAGAAGCCCGGCGCCGCAGAGCGACACCGGACTTCCGTGCCGCGGGAAAAACAGGGGGAATTCCGCCGCGACAGTTGATTAGGTACCAGCTAGTTCGAGGAAACAAAATAAGTACTAATACCTAATCTGGCGAATTAATGTTTCGGAAATCGGTCGCGCCACGACATCATCGGCGCCGGACACGAAAGGACCCGGCGCGCAGGTTGCGGAACCGGGTCCAGTTTAGCCGCGAAAAACAGGGGGAAATCCGCGGTGATGGGCAGCTTATCCCACACCGCGGCCTCTGCCGGAATACGGTCAACTACCTAGGCGCGGTTCAATTCGCACCGGCGCGCGCATAGATTGTCGCCCCCGCCTTGATCGTCGCATCGATCTTGATGTCCTTGATCGTCGCGGGCGGCACGGTCAGTGGATTCGCCGACAGGATGACGAGGTCGGCGTCCTTGCCGGTTTCGATCGAGCCCTTGTGGTCTGCCTCGAAATGCTGCCACGCCGGCCACAGCGTCATCGCCTTCAACGCCACCGCCGGGGTGATGCGCTGGCCGGGGCCAAGCACATAGTTTGTGCGCGTCGTGCGGTTGACCGCCGAATCGAACACCCGCATCGAATTGGGGAACGTCACCGGCGCGTCATGGTGGATGCTGAACTTCATGCCTGCCGCCAGCACCGCGCCGGTCGGCGAGATGAATTCGGCACGCACTGGCCCAGCCACTGATTCGCGGTGCCAGTCACCCCAGTAATATGTGTGCATCGGGTACAGCGACGGGAAGATTTCGAGCTTCTTGAGCTGCGGAATCTGGTCGGCGCGCAGATATTGGCCGTGCACCAGCACGGTGCGGCGGTCGTGCCCCGGCACGGCCTTTTCGGCGGCACGCACATCGGTAATCAGCGCGTCGATCGCCGCGTCGCCGTTGGTGTGGACGAGCAACTGCCAGTTGTTGCGGAATGCCTTTTCGACCAGCCCTGCGGCATCCTTGGGATCGGGGAACGACGGATAACCGGCATAGTCGGGCTTCTGGCCTTCGGGGACAACGTAGTACGGCACGGTGAACCACGCCGTCTTGCCCTGCGGCGAGCCGTCGAAGGTCAGCTTGACGCCGCCGAGCCTGAAATGATCGGCATAGGTGCGCGACATCAGCGGGCCGTGCAGCATCGGATTGTCCTTGTTCATCACCATGTCGGGATAGGCAATGACATCGAGCGACAGTTGCTTGGCCTTGCTCGCGCCTTCGAGCAGCGCCAGCGTCGTCGGATCGGCGCGCCCTTCCTGCACGGTCGCATAACCGTTGGACGCATAGACCTGCTGTGCGGCCGCGACGAATTTCATGCCGTCGGCAGCAGTGAACTTGGGCAGCAGCTTCATGGCGGCGCCAATATGGGCGTTCTCCTCG
>CALMPZ010000254.1 GCA_937871645.1 uncultured Polymorphobacter sp. | reverse complement strand
GGCAGCACGGCCCTTTCCGCCACGGCCGCGACGGCGCGGGCCACGGGCAGGGCGGTCGCCGGCTTCGGGGCCGGCAGCGGCTTCGATAGCAGCGGGTTCTGCGGCAACGTCGGCAGCTTCGGGATCCGCTTCATCGGCAACCACCGCGGCTTCGTTGCCGGTGTAGCGCGGGATGGCGTGCTTGATGAGCTTTTCGACTTCGGCGAGGTTGTCGGCGTCGGCGGGCGTCACCAGCGTATAGGCGGTGCCGGTGCGACCGGCGCGGCCGGTGCGGCCGATGCGGTGGACATAGTCGTCGGCGTGGTGCGGCACGTCATAGTTGAAGACGTGGGTAACGCCCGGCACGTCGAGGCCGCGCGCCGCGACATCGGAGGCGACGAGGATGGTGATTTCGTCGCTCTTGAAGCGGTCGAGTTCGCGGATGCGGTCGGACTGGTCCATGTCGCCGTGGATCTGCCCGGCCTTGAAGCCGGCGCGCTTGAGCGTGTCATACAGCTCGCGCACGTCCTTCTTGCGGTTGCAGAAGATGATGGCGTTCTTGAGCTCGGGCGCGCGGAGAAGGCTGCGCAGTGCTTCGCGCTTGCCGCGCGGCGACACTTCGACAACGAGCTGGGTAATCAGCGCGTTCGATTCGGCCGGGCGTGCGACTTCGATGACGCGCGGGTCGGTCATGAAGCGGTCGGCGAGCTTCTTGATCGGGCCGGGCATCGTTGCCGAAAACAGCAATGTCTGGCGCGGGCTCGGTAGCTTGGTGCAGATTTCCTCGATATCGGGGATGAAGCCCATGTCGAGCATGCGGTCGGCTTCGTCGATGACCAGCAGGCTGCACATGTTGAGCATGATCTTGCCGCGGCCGAACAGGTCCATCAGCCGGCCCGGCGTGGCGATCAGCACGTCGACGCCCTTTTCGAGCGCCGCCAGCTGGTCGCCCATCGACACGCCGCCGATCAGCAACGCCATCGTCAGCTTGTGATACTTGCCGTATTTGTCGAAGTTCTCCGAAACCTGCTGCGCCAGTTCGCGCGTCGGCTCCAAAATCAGTGAACGCGGCATGCGGGCGCGCGAGCGGCCTTCGGCGAGAATGTCGATCATCGGCAGCACGAAGGAAGCGGTCTTGCCGGTGCCGGTCTGGGCCACGCCAATGATGTCCTTGCCCATCAGCACCGGCGGGATCGCCTGGCGCTGGATCGGCGTCGGTTCGTTGTAGCCGCTATCATTGACCGCGCGCAGCAGGTCCTCTGAAAGGCCCAGGGCTTCGAAGCTCATGAACATCCTTGGAATGCGCGGGTGAAGGTCACGCGCGCTTGGCGCTGCATTGCGCTGCAAATGCGCGAAAAGTCAAGAAAACTGCGTGTGTGGCCAATTGTGGTTGCCGCGAACGTCAAGGGCCTCCGGCGGGCAGGGCTGAGCCCTGCACCCATATGTTG
>CALMPZ010000253.1 GCA_937871645.1 uncultured Polymorphobacter sp. | reverse complement strand
CATTTGAAGAGCGCCAAACAATCGGGTGCAGGCCTCAGGCCTGCCCGCCGGAGGCCCTTGAATCAATTCACTGAAAGGCTCGCCACTCGTCTGTTCAGCGGCTAGACCAAATTGCACGAATGCCGTTCTGGGGAGGACGTATGACCAATCCGCTGATCGTGGCCGATGCGGCGACAATCGACGCCGAATGGATGACGATGGCACTGCGCCACGCGGGCGTGCTCGGCAGCGGCAGTGTCGCCGGGCTGACGCGCAAGGCGGTCGGCAACGGGCTGGTGGCTGACAGCTACCGCTTTGAAATGACCTATGCCGGGGATGCCGGCAGCGCGCCGTGCAGCGTGGTCGGCAAGTTCCCCGCGACCGATCCGGTCAGCCGCAAGGCGGGGTCGGAGCATGTGCTGTATCTGCGCGAAGTCAGCTTCTACCGCGAGCTGGCCGGGATGCTCGAAATCCACACACCGCACGCCTATGTCGCCGAAGTCGACCCCGAAACCGATGATTTCACGCTGCTGCTCGCCGACCTTGCGCCGGCGCGGCAGGGTGACCAGCTTGCCGGCTGCTCGGTGGCGGATGCCAGGGTGGCGCTGCGCGAGGCAGCGATGCTGCATGCGCCGCGCTGGGGGGATGCGTCGATCGAAACCATCGACTGGCTGGTGAACCGGCCGGCGCGGTTGCAGCCGGTGATCGAGGCGGCGCTGCCGGCGATCGCCGACCTGTTCCAAGAGCGCTACGACGGCGTGCTTGAGCCCGAGTATATCGACCTCGTCAACCGGCTGCCGGCAGCGCTTGCCAGCAGCCGTGAAGACCGGTCGGCGCCGCGCACGATCATGCACGGCGATTTCCGGCTCGATAACATCCTGTTCGATGTCTATGGCGGCGCGCGACCGATGGCGACGCTCGACTGGCAGACCATCACTGTCGGGCCGGCGCTGACCGATGTCGCCTATTTCCTGTCGGCCGGGCTCGACCCCGATGTGCGGCGCGCGCACGAAATCGAACTGGTGCGCGGCTATCACGCCGAGCTGCTGGCGCGCGGTATCACCGGCTATGGCTGGGACGACTGCTGGCGCGACTATCGCCGCTACACGCTGCACGGCATCATGATGGGGGTGTTTTCGGCGCTGTCGGTCGAACGCACCGAGCGCGGTGATATGCTGTTCCTGAAGATGACGCGCGGCGCTTGCGCGCAGGCCGCCGACCATGACAGCTTCGCGTTCTGGGAAGGCTGAGCGGCTACTCCGCCAGCGCCGGGGTCAACCGTGACCGCCGTCCGATGCGCCAGGCTTCTATCGGCCGGTCGATGAACTGATAGACGAGCAGCGTCAGCGTCACCGCAGCGAGCAGCGCGGCCAGCTTGCCCGCCCAGTCCGGTGCGAACAACCCCACGGCGGTCCCGATCGACAGCACCGGAAAGTGCAGCAGATAGAACGGAAACGACAGGTCACCGAGCAACCGGTCGACCGGCGGCGGGCTTTGACGCACATTCCAGGCGATATACGGCACCAGCACCAGACACCATGCCATGCAGATACGCAAATCTGCCGGCGACCAGACGCCGGGCGTCTTGAGCAGGATGTGACGCAATTCGGGCACCAGCAGGCAGATCACGCCGAAGCTGGCGAACGCTATAACCGAAGCGAGCGCGGCGCGGCCCGAACAGGTCCAGCCGGTCAGCCGGATCGCCAGCCCGGCGCCGAATGCCGGCACCAGCGCCAATACGGTGGCAATGCCCTGATCATACATCAGCCACAGGCCAACCGGGGTCGCGACCAGCAGCACGATCAGTGCCCGCCATTTGACCAACACCCCGGTGGGCGCGACCAGCATCATCAGAAATGGCAGCGCGAAGTAGAATTGCAGTTCGAAATCGAGCGACCAGGCGACGCCGAGCACATCTTGATTGCGCGTCGCCAGGCCGAGCAGCATCAGTGTCGACGCCAGATGCCCGGCAGCTGGCACATCCAGCCAAAGGCGCGCCGCGACCGTCAGGATCGCCACAATCGCCAAAAGCGGCCAGACTCGCAGGAAACGGTCGAGCATGAAGCTGGCTATGCTGCCATTATGCCGCAGATAGAGCCCCGTGACCCAATAGCCGCTGAGCATGAAGAACACCATGACGGCAGGCCCGCCGACTTCCAGCCGCGATGCGTGCGATACCCACACTAGCAAGGCGAGCAGCAGCCGCAACATACCCGGGCCGTTCAACGCCGGTAGCCAAAACGCCCGAAAACTGTCCGTAAATCTGGTCATCCGTCCCCGCGCCCAACTCTGCACGATGACCATAGTGTTTATATATGGTTA
>CALMPZ010000252.1 GCA_937871645.1 uncultured Polymorphobacter sp. | reverse complement strand
GGCGGCGGCGGGCCAGGTTCGGGGCCGGTGGTGTTTTCGGCCGCACTGGCGCCGTTCGCGCCGCTGCCGTTCGTCCGCAAGACCGGCAATCATTATGAGCTGGTCGAGGAAGAACAGGCCCACGTCTCGACCGACCATGACCACAGCTTCGGGCGCATGGTGGCGTTCCACGGCCAGATGGGCATGTTCGTCCGCGCGCTGTCGTACATCCTCAGCCACGGCAATGACGGGTTGCGTCAGGTTGCAGAGGATGCGGTGCTCAACGCCAATTATGTGCTCGCCAGCCTCAAGGACCTGTTCAGCGCACCGTTCGGCGACGCCGGGCCGTGCATGCACGAGGCGCTGTTCTCCGACAGCTTCCTCGAAGGCACCGGGCTGACGACGCTCGATCTCGCGAAGGCGCTGATCGACGAGGGCTTCCACCCGATGACGATGTACTTCCCGCTCGTCGTCCACGGCGCGATGCTGATCGAACCAACCGAAACCGAAAGCAAGGCCAGCCTCGACCAGCTGATCGGTGCGCTGCGCTCGGTGGCGAACCGGATGCTGACCGAGGACGCCGGCATCTTCAAGGGCGCGCCGTATCTGGCACCGCGCCGGCGGTTGGACGAGACGGCGGCGGCAAGGAAGCCGGTGCTGAGCTGGCAAGGCTGACTTGACCCCTCCCTTTCAAGGGAGGGGCGACTCGCCGAAGGCGAGCGGGGGTGGGTTCTTGGCGCGCTGCGCTGGTGAGTGCGGTGCTCGTTGGCTAGGTCAGAAAAGGCAGCAAGCAGGCAAGTAAGAGCGTCGTGGCAAAGCCACGCCGTCGGACGGGTTCGGGCGGTTAGTCCGCCCGCCCCGCTGGCCGCGCTAGTTAATAATATCGTTAAAGCTCAGCTGGCCGTCGAACAGCGCGCGCACCACCAGCTCCGTGCGGCTCGACACGCCGTAGCGGCGCTTGGCGCTTTCGAGGTATTTGTGGACGGTGTCGGGCGACAGGCCGAGCAATTGGCCCGACACCCAGTTCGACTTGCCTTTGGCCGCGAGCACCACGCAATCGAGCTGGCGTTGTGTCAGCCGGGGCGTGCTGTCGCCGTCGCCGCCGTCGCGGTTGACCGCCAGCCGCCGCGCCGCCTCGAACGCGAAGCAGGCGAGGTATTGCGCGGCCGGCAGCGAGTCGGCGGGCAGTTCGCGGTCGCCCGCCATGACGAACGAGCATAGCCCCGACGCCTCGCCGGGCACGTGGATCGGCACGGTGTAGCCCTGCGACAGGCCCTGGCTGTGCGCCGATTGCATGTAGTTGTGGTGGTGCTTGGTCATGTTGACCATCGTCGGCAGCTCGGCCCAACTGAACGGCGCAACCGACCGCTCGACCGCGACAAGCACCGGATCATGGACGTAATAGTCGCCTGATATCAACAGGTCGACCCAGTCCGCCGGGAAGTCCGACAGCTGCACCGGCGCCGCCTGCAGCCGTGAGCTGACGCGCTGGACCATCGCAAAGTGGTCGAACCGGAAGCGCCGCGTGGCATCCGACAGGGTTGTCGAAATGCTTTCGAGGCTGTCGGCATCGCGCACGGTTTTGACAAAAACCTGAACGTCCGAAAAAAGCGTCACACGAGTTCCCTGGGAATAGCTGAGCCCCCGAATCCAATATCGCAACTGCCCGTATTGCGCTATCAGACCTTTCTTTCCCCGCGGTCACATTATGCGGAATACGTTAACAGTCAAATAATAAATCTTGTGGAGTAATTGTGACAATGACCACTGAAGTTGCAACACTTGCCGGCGGCTGTTTCTGGTGCACCGAAGCGGTATTCGTCGAATTGAAGGGCGTCATCGCCGTGGAGTCGGGCTATATTGGTGGCGCGCGGCCGTCGCCGAGCTACGAGGCCGTCTGCACCGGCACCACCGGCCACGCCGAAGCGGTGCGCGTGACTTTCGATCCGGCACAGGTCAGCTATGCCGACTTGCTCGACATCTTCTTTCATACGCACGACCCGACGACGCTCAACCGCCAGGGCGGCGATACCGGCACGCAGTACCGGTCGGCGATCTTCCCGAACTCGCCCGAACAGGCCGCCGAAGCCAAGGCCGCCATCGCCCGCAACCAGGCCGACTGGGACGCGCCGATCGTCACCAGCATCGAAGCCGATGCGCCGTGGTACAAGGCTGAAGCCTATCACCAGAACTACTTCGCCAACAATGCCGACAAGAACCCCTATTGCTCGGTCGTGGTGGCGCCCAAGCTGGCGAAATTCCGCAAGGGCTATGCGGCGCGGCTGAAATAGCCGCGCCGCCAAGGCGCTTCAGTGACCGGTCAGTTCGACCAGCATTTGTTGTAGCC
>CALMPZ010000251.1 GCA_937871645.1 uncultured Polymorphobacter sp. | reverse complement strand
TGGCGGTCGATGAGCAGCGACATGTCTTCGAGCATCGCCAGCGCCGCCTCGCCCAACGCCGCGTCGCGCAGTGCGATCTCGAGCCCGATGACGACGACCGTGCCGCCGCCGAGCAGGCGTTCGCGGTGGCCGGCGTAGCCGGTGGCGCCGGCGACGCGCTGCGCCTCGCTTTGACCGACATCGAGTGCATCATTGGGGCCGAGCAATTCGAGCTGCAACGCCAGCGGGCCGTTGAGCACCACAGTGCGCTCGGGCAGGTCGAGCCGCCGGTCGCGGCGCGACAGCCGCGGATAGGTTACCGCTTCGAGCGGCGTCCCGAAGCCGAACAGCGACCGCACCAGCGCATGGATGCTGTGGCGCAGCACCAGCACCAGCGCGCCCAGCGCCAGCAGGCTACCGATGACGCCGGGCCACCACAGCCCCTTGAGCGACAGCGGCGGCCGGCGATTGCTCTCGACCAGCCCGATGCGCGCATTGTCATCGACGCAATAGACCGAAGTCAGGTCGAGTTCATCGTCGCACCCCGCGACATCGACGGGGCGGCCGAGATTGGCCCAGTCGTGCAATATGCCGCTCAGCCCCGGCCCGAGCCGGTTCGGCGTTGGCTGCGCCGTCGCCGCCAGGCCCGGCAGCCCGGCCAGTTGCAGCGCCGCACGCACGTCGGCGTCACGTGCCGGCCACGCCGCGTTGACCGCATCGACAACCCCCGCGCGCGGCGGATCGGGCAGCATGATCGCCTTCAGCGCGGCACGCGTCGCGGCGCGATTGGTGGCCCAGGCGGCTTCGAGGTGGACGATTTCGTCATTATGCGCGCCGACGCGGGTTTCGCGCGCCGCATCGCTCCACATGGCCAGCATCGGCAGCGCCCCGAAGCTCAGGAACAGCGCCACGATGAGCAGACGGTGGCCGCGCTCGTCGGCGGGCATCAGCACGCCGGCAGCGGCGTTGCCGCCGGCGTGGCCGATATGCCGCCAGGCAATCACCGACGCCACGATCGGCGCCAGCACCGCCAGCCAGACCTTGTACACCTCGAACGACCCCAGCGGCACGATGACGATCAGCAAGGCCAGCGCCAGCACGCCGTAGATGCGCAGGGCGGCGCGCGCCGCCAGCGGGCCGACGCCGGGGCGCGGCCACAGCCACAGCCAGCTGCGTTTGCCCCACACCAGCCACGCCAGCGCCATGATGATCACGCCGATCAGCGCCAGCCCGAACCAGCCGATCGCGGCAAAGCTGGCGGTTGCGGCCAACTGGGCATCAACATCGCGCAGCGGCCGGTGGACGACCAGCACCCACGGCGTGCCTTTGAGCCCGCGCGCGACGAACTGCTGCGGCCGGCCTTCGAACACCGCGTCGAAACTTTGCGATTCGGCGGCATTGTCCTGCCCGGTCAGCGTGGCGCGCAAATAGTCGCGCACCGTGCGCCGCCTGCCGTCGCGCGTGTCGATGCTCGCCGCCCGCGCCGCGCGCTCGATCGCGTCGGTCGGGCTGCCCGAACTGAATGCCGTGCCCAGCCCGTCGATGGCGATGCGGTGGGTGTTCGAGCCCGCGACATAGGGCAGCTTGGGGTCGGACGCATCGACAATGATGAATTCGACCGATGACGGCAGCACCGGCGCGAGGAAGCTGCGCGGCACCATCGTCTGCAGCATGATGCCGCGCCGCGACTTGTCATCGCCGGCTGCGGCGCCGCTGTTGTCGAACGGCACCGCGACCGCGACCTTGTTGCCGCCATCGGACGACGAGCGGATGACCTCGATGGTGTAGTCGGGCGCGAACTTGAAGCCTTCGGGCGCATTGAAGCGCGCGCTTTCAAAACTGCCGTGGCTGACCCCGGCAAGTGCCGCGCGGAGATACTGGCGCCCGCCGATGCCGAGCCGGGTGACGCTGGCCTTGCAGCGGTTCATGATCGTCGACGAGCCGGCGAAGCGGTTGCCCCTGGCGTCCGAAAGCGACAGGCTTTCGCGCAGTGGCCAGACCCACGGGCCGTTGCCGCCCATGGCGGGCAACACCAGCCATTCGGCCGATGCCATCGGCGGTGCCGGCGCGTGCGGCCGGATTTCGGTGGCGGCTTTGGGCTGCGATTTGCCGGCGGCCGGTGCCACGGCAGCCGTCGCCTCGGTA
>CALMPZ010000250.1 GCA_937871645.1 uncultured Polymorphobacter sp. | reverse complement strand
TACGCCTTCCACCTGACTGATCACCATGTGCTCAACAGCATTACCGCCGCCGCCGAAACGGTCGCCGCCGCCTTCGAACTGGTCAAATCCGCGTTCACGCTTGTCGAAACCGCCACGGCCGGGCCCACGCCCGCGTTTATCAAAGCTCATCTTGGAATAGTCTTTCGTATTTCGTCGTCTGTTGTTGTCATGTCCCGGTCAGTTCCGCCTGATTGCGGTTCCGGCCAAGCGGTTGCGGGCCACCCGGTCATCAACTGACTCCAACGAATCGCTGCAAAACGCCGCGAAAATGGCTGGAGGCAGTCGATCAAAACGAGCAGCGCCACCTTTATCTATATACCAGAACCCGTCGCGGCGCGAGCGGTTTATCCACAGGCTGCGCCGGCCATTGCGGCGCCGTGCCAAGCGACTAGGATGGTGTCATGAAAGCCACCGTCCAACGGCTGATCGGCGTGCTGCTGCTGTTACTGGCGGAGCCGGTGTTTGCGGCGTGGTTCAGGGCTGAAACCCCGGCGTTCGTGCTTTACGGGCAAGGTTCGGCGCGGTTGACCAGCGCAGCGGCAACGCAGCTCGCGGCGTTTGATCAGTTGCTGCACCAGCTCACAGGGGACCACGCCGATGTGCCACGTGCGCGTGTCAACATTTACCTCGTTACCGACCCCGGCGATTCGGATCGGTTGCGCGATGGTGTGCAGTGGGCGAGCGGCTTCTACACCGCGACTCCGCAGAACATTGTCGCGATGGTCGATGCAACCGGCAATGATCAGGCCGCTGCGCAGCGTGTGCTGTTCCATGAATATGCGCACCATTTCATGTTCGCGCACCAGAACGGCAGTTACCCGGCCTGGTATATCGAAGGGCTGGCAAGCTATTGGGAAACCGCGCGCTTTGGCGGTGGAAAGGCGCGCTATGGGGACTATGATCAGGGTCGCGCGCAGGCGCTTTCGCTCGCCAGCTGGATGCCGATGGCACGGGTGATAGCGACCGATTTCGAAACTTTGCCGGGCAATGAGCTGTCGATGTTCTATGCGCAGAGCTGGCTCATGGCGCACTATTTCTCCAGCGACCCGCAGCGTGCAGCCGCGCTGGCGCGCTACCTTGCGACCGTGGCAACCGGGACGACACCGACGACAGCGTTTGCTGCTACCTTCGGCTTCCCGATCGAACGCTTCGACAAGCAGCTGATCGATTATGTCATGGGGCGCACGCTGCGTGCAACCGAGCTCCCGTTCGCGCCGCCGCCGCCGGTCGCGGCCCAACCGCTGGTACCTGTTGCAGACGCGTTGCTTATATCGGCGGTGCAGCTCGACATCGGCGTCCCGGACCGCGCAGCCCCCGCTTTGCTCGACCGGATCCGCCGCATCGCCGCGCGCACACCCGATGACATTTCGGCGCAAACCGTGCTCGCCACCGCAGAGCTGCGCCTCGCCGATCCCGCACTGGCGCGTCCGCGTATCGAGTCGTTGCTTGCCACAAACCCTGACAGCGCCCGGCTGCTGCTGCTGCTCGGCGAGGCGCAGCGCGGCATGGGCGAGACCGATGCCGCCACAACACTGGCGCGCGCCGATGTACTGCGCCCCAATGACTATCGAATACTGTTCCAGCGTGCGCTGGCGCAGCCCGCAGGTGCCGCAGGCGAAAGGCGCGCACTGCTCGACCGTGCCAATCGACTGGCGCCACAGGTCGATGCGGTGGCAATGGCGACCGCCGAGGCCGCGGTCTTGGCGCAGGACTATGCTGCAGCGCGTGCGCTGCTTGGGCCAATCGCCAACAACCCACACGGCGGCAGCAATGCGACGACGGCGCGAAACTGGCTCAAGCAATTACCTGCAGCCGCGCCAGTTGATGGCGCGATTAAGGCAGCGCCCCCGAAATGAACACAAATCGTTAAGAACACATTCAGTGCCGTATCGCTAGAAGCCACACGTCGGCGAGGCGCTCCGGTGCCTCGCCGATTGTTTCGTGTTGCGTATGCGTAGTGTTGCGTAGTGTTGCGTAGCCCCCGGTACCGGGCCTGCGGCGACGTCAGACAAGCACCTCCCCAGATGCAGTTTCGATGTCGCCGCAGAAACATTTGGCGTCGCGCAAAGGTTCCGGCAATTTCTGTGCGCCGAACCGGCGCTGCCATTGGTGCCGTCGCGTTGCGACGCGCCCGCCGGCGGCTTTGCTGCGCATTGTCGATGCCGCGCGACAGTGCTACGCGCTGCGCCATGACAGTCTATCTCCACGAAGGTGATTTGCCGCGCGACGTCTTCGCGCCCGGCGCGATCGCGATCGACTCCGAAACCATGGGCCTTAACCCGCACCGCGACCGGCTGTGCCTGGTGCAGCTCGCCGATGGCCAGGGCGACGAGCATCTGGTGCGCTTCTCGGGCGGCGACTATAGCGCGCCGGTGCTCAAATCGGTGCTGACCGATCCGTCGCGGCTCAAAATCTATCATTTCGCGCGCTTCGATCTCGCGGTCATCAAGGCCTATCTCGGCGTCACTGCCGGGCCGGTGTTCTGTACCAAGATCGCGTCGAAGCTGATTCGCACCTACACCGACCGTCACGGCCTGAAGGACGTGCTGCGCGAAACCATCGGTGTCGATGTCTCGAAAGCGCAGCAATCATCCGACTGGGGCGCCGCCGCGCTCAGCGAAGCGCAAAAGGACTATGCCGCATCCGACGTGCGCTATCTGCACCGCGCGCAGCTGGTGCTTGCCGAACGGCTGGCGCGCGAAGGCCGCACCGAAATGGCGCAGGCGTGCTTTGATTTCCTGCCATGGCGTGCCGAGCTCGACCTCGCCGGCTGGCCCGAATCCGACATTTTCGCGCACATGTGATGACAGCGGCGGCGTTGCTTGAACAGTCGGGCGAACGCGCGGCCTACACGCCGCGCCAGCTGCACGCGCTGCCCGGCGGCGCGCATGACCGGCTTGTCGCCGTGCTGCGCTGGCTGCTGCCGGCACTGGCGCTGGCGCTGCTCGCTTTGCTCGTTATCCTGCCACTGACCAGCGGCCGCGAATTCTCGTTTCTGCTCGCCAAGGACAAGGTGGCGATGAGCCCCGACCGGCTGCGCATCGACAATGCGCTCTACCGCGGCGAAACCGCTGACGGCGAGCCGTTCGAAATCCACGCCGCCGATGCCGTGCAGCGAACCTCGGCGGTGCCGGTGGTCGAATTGCGCCAGCTGTCGGCGTCGCTCGGGACCGCTGACGGCCCGGTGCGCGTATCGGCACCGGCGGGTGCATATTATATGGACAAGGATCTAGTAGTGGTGAAAGGCCCCGTCCAGGTCGCCAGCCCGACGGGCTATGTCATCGACAATGGCAATGTCAGCGTCAGCCTGCTCGACCGTACCGTCGCGTCGGACGGCAGCATCCGCGGACTG
Organism: uncultured Polymorphobacter sp.; assembly: GCA_937871645.1. Classification (GTDB taxonomy): domain Bacteria; phylum Pseudomonadota; class Alphaproteobacteria; order Sphingomonadales; family Sphingomonadaceae; genus Polymorphobacter_A. Next base: position 4,255 of record CALMPZ010000250.1, on the reverse strand, counting down.
TTACCGCTCGGCAGCTTTTCGGCAGATTCGCTGCGCGCCGATATCGGCGGGCGCGTGGTCAAACTGGAGGGGCGGGTGCGCATGCACATCACGCCGGGGCGGCAGAACACCGTGTCGGTCGGCGCGCTGCTGCCGCCGGCTGCGACGCCGGCAACGACCGCAGCACCGGACTTGCAGTTCACGCCGGGCGCGCGCAAATGAGGCGACCATGACCAACCTCCGAGTTTGCCTCCCCCTGCTCGCCTTGCTGCTGTGCGCGCTGCCCGCCGCCGCGCAAGTGTCGGCGCTCAAGGGCCACAGCACCAACGCGCCGATCGATGTTGCTGCCGACCGGATGGAAGTCCGCGACTTGCAGAACCAGGCGATCTTTTCGGGCAATGTCTCGATTCGCCAGGGCGGCATGACGCTCGATGCGGACAGCGTGACGATTTTCTACAAGCGCGGCACCGGCACCAATCCTGAAATCTCGCGCATCGATGCACAGGGCTCGGTCAAGCTGGTCACGGCGTCTGAAACCGCGTCAGGGCGCTACGGAATCTATGACGTGACGGCAAAGACCATCACGCTGGTCGGCAATGTCGAGCTGACACGCGGCGGCTCGGTGCTGCGCGGCCAGCGGCTGGCGATCGACCTCGGCAGCGGTCGCTCGACGCTCGACGGTACCGGCGCGCCGGCAAAGGGCAGTGCCCCGACGACGTCATCCGGACGCGTCACCGGGCGTTTCATCGTGCCACCGCGCCCGGCCAAGCAGCCGTAAGGCGCGATACCGCCGATTTGGCGGTCAATTCGGCTGCAATTGGTTGCAGCTTGCTTTGCAAAGCCGCCGCAAGGCGCTAGTCTTCCCGGAACAAGCAGGATTTGCGCCAAATTTTGGCGCGATTTGTGCATAAACCTTTCGGCGCAATGCGCTGATGGAGTGGTAATGGCCCAGGCAGCGGCGCAGTTTGACAGCGCGCAAGACAGCAACGACGCAGTCGAGTTCGGCCTTGCGGTCGTTTCGATTGGCAAAAGCTATGACAAGCGCGTCGTACTGCGCGATGTCTCGATGTCGGTACGGCGCGGCGAAGTCGTCGGGCTGCTCGGCCCCAACGGCGCCGGCAAGACCACCTGCTTCTATTCGATCATGGGGCTGGCGATGCCCGATCAGGGCCGCATCCTGCTCGATGGCCACGATATCACTTCATTGCCGATGTACCGCCGCGCCGCGCTGGGGCTGGGCTATCTGCCGCAGGAAACCTCGATTTTTCGCGGGCTGACAGTCGAACAAAATATCATGGCAGTGCTCGAAGTCACCGAACCCGACAAGGCGTTGGCGGCGGCACGGCTCGAACAGCTGCTCGAAGAATTCAACATCACGCGGTTGCGCGAAGCGCCGGCGATGGCGCTGTCGGGCGGTGAACGGCGGCGCTGCGAAATCGCCCGCGCGCTGGCCGCGCACCCGTCGATCATGCTGCTCGATGAACCGTTCGCAGGCATCGATCCGATCTCGATCGCCGACATCCGCGCGCTGGTGGTGCAGCTGCGCGACCGTGACATCGGCGTGCTGATTACCGACCATAATGTCCGCGAAACGCTCGATATCGTCGACCGTGCCTGCATCATCTATGACGGCCGTGTGCTGTTCGAAGGCACCCCCGAAGCGCTGGTCGCCGATGAAACCGTGCGCCGCGTCTATCTCGGCGAAGGCTTCGCGCTGTGACTCCGGCCGGGCGCCCGGGGAGCTAGCGCGGAAGCCATGGCCATAGGGCCACGCCTCGACCTGCGCCAAAGCCTGCAGCTGGTGATGACGCCGCAGCTGCAGCAAGCAATCAAGCTGCTGGCGCTCAACAACATGGAGCTGGAGGCCTATCTCGGCACCGAGCTCGACAGCAATCCGCTGCTCGCCGCATCGGCCAGCGATGAAGGCGGCGACGCCGGCGGCGATGCGGGCGAGGATTTTGTCGCCGGCGACCGTGACGGCGACGCTGGCGGTGACGGCGATGGCGGTGATTTCGAACCGGCGACCGCCGATGTGCTGATGACCGGCGCCGATGCCAATGTCGATGCGCCGCTCGATGTCGATTATGCCAGCGAAACCTTCCACCATGACGGCCCGACCGACACCGCAAGCTATGATGGCAGTGGCCCGGCACCCGACAGCGGGCTGAGTGCGACGGGCAGCACCAGCGGTGGCGAAACCGGCGATTTCGACCAGTTCGCCGCCGCCGAGCCGTCGCTGCTCGATTTCCTGCTCGAACAGGCCGGCGCGGTGTTCGACGGCGTCGAACTGGTCATCGCGCGCCACCTCATCGATCAGATCGACGAAGCCGGCTATCTGACGGTGCCGCTCGACGACATCGCCGACCGGCTCGATGCCGATATCGCCGTCGTCGAAGCCGTGCTGGCGCGCGTCCAGATGTTCGAACCGACCGGCGTCGGTGCGCGCAACCTGCGCGAATGCCTGATACTGCAGGCGCGCGAGGCCGACCGGCTCGATCCGGCGATGCAGGCAATGCTCGACAACCTCGACATTCTGGCGCGCGGCGACAAGATGACGTTGCGCCGGCTGTGCGGGGTCGACGCCGAAGACCTGGACGACATGATCCGCGAACTGCGGCGCTACAATCCCAAGCCCGGCCTGCGCTACGGCGGCGAGCGCCCGCAGCCCGTCGTCCCCGACATCTTCGTGACGCGGTTGTCGAGCGGCGGCTGGGGCGTCGAGCTCAACACCGCGACGCTGCCGCGCGTGCTCGTCGACCGCGGCTACTACACCGAGCTTTCCCATTCGAGCGGCCGCACCCCCGAGGCCGAGCGCGCGGCGCGCAACTACCTGTCCGAATGCCTGATTTCGGCAACCTGGCTGGTCAAGGCGCTCGACCAGCGCGCGCGTACTATCATCAAGGTCACCAGCGAACTGGTGCGCCAGCAGGAAGCCTTCTTCGAACACGGCGTCCACCACCTCAAGCCACTGACGCTGCGCAACGTCGCCGAGGCGATCGGCATGCACGAATCAACCGTCAGCCGCGTCACCTCGAACAAATACCTCAGCTGTGACCGCGGGCTGTTCGAGCTCAAATATTTCTTCACCGCCGGCATCGCGTCGTCGGACGGTGGCGAAGCGGTCTCGGGCCTTGCCGTCAAGGACCGCATCGCCCGGCTGATCGCCGCCGAAACCGCCAACAATATCCTCAGCGATGACCGCCTCGTCGATGTGCTCAACGCCGAAGGCTTCAACATCGCGCGCCGCACGGTGACGAAATACCGCGAGGCGCTTGGGCTGGGGTCGAGCGTGGCGCGGCGGCGGGCGAAGAAGTTGGACGGTTAAAGGGCCTCCGGCGGGCAGGGGTGACCCCTGCACCCAATTATTGTGCGCTCTTCAAATGGGTGCAGGCCTCAGGCCTGCCCGCCGGAGGCCCTTTGGCCTATCTTTGCTTAAGCCAAGCCGCAATCAAGTCGCCGACCTTGGTCATCGTCGCGCCGAAAAACAGCCAATGCCCGGTATCAGGCAGCTCGTGATAGTCGACGTTGCTGCCGATCGCGCGCGCGGTGGCGCGGCCGACGGCGGCGGTGGTGATCTGGTCGTCAGCGCCGACGACCACCAGCACCGGCATGGTCAGCCGGCTGAAATCGATCGTGGCGGCGGGTGCCTTGGCGACGCCGGGCAGCGACAATTCGAACAGCACGCGCCCCGAATCCCAGACGAGCGCTTTGATTTCGGCGTCGGCGACTTCGGCGGGTACACCGTTGTAGACGCCGAAACGCGCCCCTGCATCATCGAGCAAGGTCGGGCTTTTCCACCAGCCCCAATGCCGGATGACGCCCCACATCGCGCGCAGCGAGTTGAGCGCCAGCACGCCGGTCTTGGCGCTGGGCGCGGGGGATAGCAGCACCAGTGCCGGGGGCTGGATGCGCGCCGCGACTGCTTGCGCCAGGAAGCCACCGAGCGAATGGCCGATGATGATCGGCGTTTGCAGCAGCCGGGCGATATCGGCGACGAGGAAATCGACATAGTCCTGCACGCCGAGCTTGCCGAGTTCGGGCACCGGCGGCAGCGACGGATCGCGGTCGTGATAGGGCAGGCAGGCGGCGTGTGTAGTGTAACCAGCTGCTTCGAAACGCTCGCGCAGGCCGGCCCAGACAGCCGGCGTGCTCCACATGCCGTGGATGAAATACAGCGGCGGCCTGCCGGCGGCGGCCGGCGCGTCGGGACTACCGGTGATGGCCGGCGTATCGCTCACGACATCGCACCCGTCGCGGCGAGCACAGCGAGCGTCAC
>CALMPZ010000249.1 GCA_937871645.1 uncultured Polymorphobacter sp. | reverse complement strand
TGGCCACGAAAAGTGCGACGATTGCCCATTGCGCCAATCGGCCCAGCTTCGAATAACTAGCAGCCACCGTATTCACTAAACCCTCCATGCCGTCAGATACCGTAGGAAATCAGGATACCCGCGGTTGTGTCCTTGTAGTTGTAAATGCTGGGATCCGCATTACGATTTTGTTGCGAAACATAAAATGATGTCTGCATGTTGCGGATCGGCTTCCAGTTGACGCTCAGGCGCACGATATTTAGCCGGTCGTTTTGTACCTGGTTGGGGTCGATGATGCCCCCGATCTGGTCCTCGTAGGTACGCAGCGAGGTCGATCCGGTCAGCGCCGCCGACAGCGTCGAGCGCAACTGGTACGACACGTTGGCCGAAAACGCCTGCTGCACGAAATACAATGCCGTGCCGGTATTGGGCGACGACGAAGCATTGCGCGTCGCGTTGATGCTCGCTGACAGTCGCGACGGCGGCGTATAGTTGATGCTGAGGCCATAGCCTAGGCTGCTAGAATCCTGCTGCAACGGCGAATTGGGTTTGATGCTCACCCGCGACAGCGACGCGTCAGCCGAGAATTGCGAGGTCAGCGAGCGCGAATATTTGACTCCGAGATTGGTGATTTTCACGCTGCGCGTCAGGCCGAAAATCGTCTGGTTGGGGTAGTCATTGTCGGCCAACGTGCCAAACAGCGAAATCACACCCAGCGTCGGGCGCGCATAGCCGAGGCTGACCGAATAGCTGTTGCTGGTCAGATCGGAGAATGCACGCTGAGGGTCCTCGTTGATCGACTTGGCGTAGCGGTAACTGGCCATCGGCGTGAAGCCGCTGATGCCGCCGCAGGTTGCCGAGGCACCGAAGCTCGTGGTCGTCTGGGTATTGGGGATATTGACCAGCGTCGAGTTCGAGTTGCTTTGCGCCTGCATCCAGCTGCCGTTTAGCGAGCCGGTGCAGCTCGATCCCGCCGCCAGATTGACGCCGCCGGAAAACAGCAGCCGCTGCCGGTTATAAGTGCTGTTGGCAGTATAGAAGTCCTTGCCGATCAGGGCTGTCGCAAAAATCGACTGGCGGCCTACGGGCAGATTGACCCGGCCGTTGATGGTCGGCGTGAAGCGGAAGCTGCTGCGGCTTTCACCCGGCGGCGGCTGCGTGTTGTCGGCCAAGCGCCGATAGTTGCTGTCATAGATGCTGAGCAGCGACGCACCCACCGAATAGCCCAGATTGGGCAACGGCAAGCCACTGAAGAACGAGCCGGTCGGGTTGTTGACCGGGTTGCGCTGGTCAACCTGGAACAGGTCGGCCTCCGAAGCCATTGCCGCCGCTGTTGGCCGCGGCGCCGGCGGCGCCAGCGGCGGTACAACCGGATCGGCCAGTTGCGCCGCAGCGGGTGTTGTCAGAATCAAGCCCAGCGCCGGCGCCAGAACACCGGCGAAACGCTTCAAAAGAATCCCGCATTCCAGCATTGATCAACCTGTGTTCCGGGCCTTGATGGCGATTAACCCTCACCTAGCACGCTGCCAGCGGCCACGGCAACCTGCACGACAACCAGCCGCCTGTCGAAATTCGACGGTTGCGCGCCGGCGTGGCCCCGGGTGGCAAAAGCGACCACCACATTAACGGCCCGCAGTCCAGCGGGTTGCATGGTTTATGCTGCACTGCTTATGCTGCACAGGGGCCTTGCTAATTCGGGTGCGCGCGCCAAATTAGCAGTTGGCTGCGCTGCGTGCCCGGCTGCACTACACTGGACAGGATGCACCATGGTTTTCAAACGCTGGCTCCGGGGCGGCAAGCCCGACGACGATGCACCTGCCGGCTATGTCGTGCCGCAGCGCGGCAGCTCGGCCAATGTCGTCGTCGATCCGGGGTCGCGGCAGCGTCCGGCATTCCTTGATTCGATCCTGCACGGTGAAGGCCCGGAAGGCGCCAATGTCATGCTGCCGCGCTTCAAGGCTTCGGCCTCGGACGACATCCAGATGTCGGGCGAGGATCCCAAGCTGGCGCGCGCGCGCCTCGCGCTACGCGATGCGCTCGGCGCGTCGCAGCCGGTAACCAGCAGCGATCGATTCGCCGGGCGCCATGACGCGCTGGCGCAGCTGATCGCGGCGATCGAGCAGCAGCGCGTGCATGTGGTGATTTATGGCGAGCGCGGCATCGGCAAGACTTCGCTGGTGCATGTGTTTGCCGACACCGCGCGGCAGGCGCGCTACCTCGTGATCTACGGCACCTGTGGCACCGAAGCGCGCTTCGACGACATGTTCCGCGCATTTGCGGCGCGCATCCCAATTCTGTTCCACGGCAGCGTCGTGCCGACCGCGGCCGAATCCGAACACGGCAAATATCTCGATTCGCTGCTGCCCGAAGGCAGTTTCGGGCCGCGCGAGATCAGCGACCTGTTTGCCGATGTCGTCGGCACGCGCATCATCCTGATTCTCGACGAATATGACCGCGTCGCTGATCCGGCGTTCCGCCGCGATGTCGCCGAACTCATCAAGAACCTGTCCGACCGCGCCGCGCGCGTCCAGCTGGTGCTGACCGGTGTGGCGTCGAACCTCGACGAACTCATCGGCTATGCGCCGTCGATCCGCCGCAATGTCGTCGGGCTGCCGATGCGGCCGCTGACGCTTGCCGAGGTTCGGTCGCTGCTCGCCATGGGCGAAGCCGCTGCCGGACTGCACTTCAACGACGAAGCCACCGCGTTGATTTCGACGATGGCCAGCGGCTCGCCCTACCTCGTCCGGCTGCTCGGTCACCGCGCTGCGCTGATGGCGCTCGACCAGCGCCAGACGCTGGTCGACGAAGTCCATGCCCGCGCTGCCATCGAAAAGGTGCTGGGTGACTGGAACGCCAGCCTGCCGCACCGGGCGCAGACTATTTTGGCCAGCGACGCCGCGCAGGCCGAATGGCCGTTGCTGGTCGCAGCCGCCAGGGCCGGCATAGCGTCGGACGGCTGGTTCACCGTCGATGAAGTCGCCGGGCTTGTCGGCCGCGCCGGTGCCCCCGCCGCCGTCGAACGCAGCCTCGAAAACTTCGTCGGCCCCAACAACATCATCGAGCGCGTCGAAACCGGTCATGAGCAGCGCTTCCGCTTTCGTTATCCCGGCGTGGCCTCGATGTTGCTGATGTCGGCGGCAATGGCCGGATTGGCGAACTGAATCGGCTTCGGAAACGCAGGTCGCGACCATGCAAAATCTTGCGATGGCGGTTGGCAGCGCGCGTTTTTGCCTATACTGCAGCGCACAACAGCCGTTCTTGGCTCGGGTAGCAGGGGAGAGGTAACATGAATTCGGCCTCTCAGTCGGATCCACCGGCGCTGCGGCCGCGTGTTTCGGTCATCATTCCGCACCTCAACATGCCCGAAATGCTGATGCGCTGCCTTGATTCGGTGACGTCGCAGCACCTCGACCACGGCCTGATCGAAATCATTGTCGTCGATAACGGCTCGCATGTGGCGCTCGACTCGGTCAGTGCCGCCTATCCGCAGGTGACGATCCTGCACGAACCCAAGCCCGGTCCCGGACTGGCGCGTAACCGCGGCATCGCGGCGGCGAACGCGCCGGTGCTGGCGTTCATCGATGCCGATTGCCGCGCCGCCCCCGGCTGGCTGGCCGCGGCCGTCGAAGCCGTCGAGCCGATGCCCAACACGACGGTTGTCGGCGGCGACGTGCGCATCGATTTCACCGATCCCAAGCACCTGACGCCAATCGAGGCCTATGAGGCGGTTTT
>CALMPZ010000248.1 GCA_937871645.1 uncultured Polymorphobacter sp. | reverse complement strand
CCGACGATGCCGCCGGGTTTGGTGGCGCTGAACACGACCTTCAGGAACGTCGCCGGGTCCATGCGCTTGAAGTCGTATTTCGCGCTTTCCCAATAGGCGTCGTGGTAGACGAGGTGCATCAGCACGAAGTCATAGCTGTCGGGTGCCAGCGCGACATTTTGCGGCGACATCAGCATCAGCCCGACGTTCTTGTCGCGTTCGATGAGCGCGTCCCATGCCGCTTTGGCCTTGTCGGTCTTGACGAACTGCGGCGGTTCGAGCGCCATGACATAGCCCTTGGGGCCGACGGCGCGCGCCATGATTTCGGTGTAATAGCCGCCGCCCGCCATGACATCGAGCACGCGGTCGCCGGGCTTGAGCCCGAAGAAGGTCAGCACCTCGACGGGTTTGCGGCCGGCGTCGAGTTCGACCTGGTCGGCGGGGCGGTCGGGCGCGGCGACGGCGGCGGCCACGGGGTTCGCCGCAGGGGCTGCGGCGAGCGGTGACGCGGTCAGCAGCAGCAGCGCGAGCAGCGGTGAAATCTTCATGGTGCGAGCCTCCCCAAAGGTATTGGCGACAGGCTAGGCGGAACAGTGCGCCTACTCAAGTGCGGCGGTCAGCGCCGCCGCAGGATGACATACCACGCCCCGCCGCCGCCGTGGCGCGGGTGCGCGGGGCGCAGTGCGGCGATGAACGGCCGCAGTTCGGCACCGTTGAGCCAGTCGCGCAGCCGGGCGCGGATGACGCCGCGCGGGCGGTCATCATGGTGGCGGCGGTCGCGTTCGGCGTCGGTGTCGCGTGCGCCCTTGCCGGTGATGACGAGCAGCACGCGCGCGCCCGACAGCGCTGCGTCGCCGATGCGCTGCACCAGCAAGGCGTGCGCGCGGTCGCTGGTATAGCCGTGCAGGTCGATCGTGGTGTCGGGGCTGAGCACGCCGCGCCGGATGGCCTTGTCCCAGCTGCCATCGAGCGTCGCGTCATCGACGGCGATGCGGTTGGCAGCGGCGGCGCGCTTGGGCGCTGTCGGCGTGGTCGGTTGCGGCTTCAGCGCCACCTTGGGCAGCGGCTGCAACGGTGGCCGCGATTGCCCTTCCATCGGCCGCACCGAAGCCGCGACATGCGACCACAGCGCGGTTTCGTCAGCGCCGAGCTTGCGGACCATTATCGGTCAGCCGGGCTGCGGCGGCGGGTGGCAGCAGCAGCACCGTGGTGCCGGTTGTAGACAATCCGCCGGCGGTCTTGCGCGCGTCGGCGCCGGCGCCCCAGAAGATGTCGAGCCGGTTGGCGCCCTTGATCGCGCCGCCGGTGTCCTGCGCCACCATCAACCGCGCGAACGGCCCGCCCGCGCGCGTGTCGAGCCACAGCGGCGCGCCGAGCGGCACGTAGCGCGGGTCGGCGGCGACACTGACCTGCGGGGTCAGTGCCTGCCCGAGTGCGCCGATCGGGCCGTCGCCCTTGACCTCGCGGAAGAAGATGTAGCTGCCGTTGGCGTTGAGGATCGCCGGGGCTTCGTCGGGGTGCGCCCGCAGCCAGCCGATGATGCCGTCCATCGTCGCCTGCCCCGGCGCCAGCGCGCCACGGTCGCGCAGCAGCTTGCCGATGGCGACATAGTCACGGCCGTTCTGCGCGTCGAAGCCGATGCGCATGACCGAGCCGTCGGGCAACTTCAGCCGCCCCG
>CALMPZ010000247.1 GCA_937871645.1 uncultured Polymorphobacter sp. | reverse complement strand
GAGCCGCCTTTACCGTCATCGCGCACGACGACGCCCGCTGCACGCGCGGTCGCGACGACATTGCCACCGCCCAGCGGGTCAGCGATGGCGGCCAGCGCCTCGGTCGCACGCTCACGCAAATCCATGATAAAACTCCAGTTTCACTCGAATTCCGGCAGATCGGCAGCCGACAGACCGATAACAGGTGCGACGATTTCGCCGCATCCCTCGCAATCGGCGCGGAGGCTTCGTATATAGCCCTTGAACATGCATGCAAGTGCGCCCGGTGGGGCGACATGAACTCCAAAGGACGCAGATGCCCTGGCAGGACAATAGTGACGGCAGCGGGTCGCAAGGCGGACCGAAGCGCCCCGAAGGCGAAGGGCCAAAAAGCCCCTGGGGTGACGCGCCGCCCAAGCGGCCAGCGCCACAGCGCGGCGGCGGCCCCGGCGGCACCGGCGGGCCAGGCAACGACATCGAAGCCTTCCTGCGCCGCACGCAGGACAAGCTGCGCGATGCCATCCCCGGTGGTGGCGGCGGCGGCGGTGGCAGCACGGTCAACGCCAGTCGCCTCGCGGTCTATGGTGTCGCCGGCGTCGCGCTGCTGTGGATTGCCATGACTTCGACCTTCCGCATTAACGCGCAGGAACGCGGCGTGGTCATGCGCTTTGGCAAATATGTCGAAACCGTCGGCCCGGGCTTCCATTTCAAGCTGCCCGCCCCGATCGACACCGTGCTCAAGCCCAAGGTCGAGCAGGTCAATTCGGTCGACATCGGCGCCGCCGATGGCGCGGCCGAAAACCTGATGCTGACCGGCGACCAGAACATCATCGACATCGCCTATGCGGTGCGCTGGAAAATCAAGAACCCCGAGCTTTACCTGTTCGAACTCGCGCAGCCCGAGCAGACGATTCGCGAAACCGCCGAATCGGCGATGCGCTCCGAAATCGGCAAGGCGCGACTGAATGACGCCATCGGCCCGCAGCGCGCCCAGATTGCCGAACAGGTGCGTGAACGCATGCAGGAAATGCTCGACAGCTACCGCGGCGGCATTGAAATCCGCGGTGTCGACATCAAGCAGGCCGACCCGCCCGCTGCCGTCGACGAGGCGTTCAAGGACGTGTCGGCCGCACAGCAGGACGCGCAGCAGGCGCTCAACCAGTCGCGCGGCTATGCGCAGCAGCTGCTCGCCGTGGCGCAGGGTGCGACGGCGGCGTTCGACGCGGTCTATGCCCAGTACCGGCTGGCGCCCGAAGTGACGCGCAAGCGTATGTACCTTGAAACGATGGAAGACGTGCTCGGCAAGACCGACATGACGGTCATCGAGCCGGGCAGCGTCCAAACCTATCTGCCGCTCTCCGAAGTCCAGCGTCGTGCGGCACGCAGCGCCGCTGCTGCCGCCCCCGCAACCGAACAGGCGAAGTAAGATGAGTATCCTCCGCAATCCGGTGCCTTGGGCCGTCGCCGCTGTTGTCGTCGGCTTCGTGCTGGCGTCCTCGCTCTTCACTGTGCCCGAAACCTCGCAGGCGCTGGTGCTGCGGCTCGGCAAGCCCGAACGTATCATCAACACCTATGACGCCAAGGCGCCGTTCGGTAGCGGTGGTGCCGGCCTCGCGGTCAAGGTGCCGTTCATCGAAAACGTCGTGTTTATCGACAAGCGCGTGCTCGACCTCGACATGCCCGAACAGACGGTGCTGTCGACCGATCAGCTGCGGTTGGTCGTCGATGCGTTCGCGCGTTTCCGCATCACCAACCCGCAGCGCATGTACGAAACCGTCGGCTCCGAGGAACGCGTCGCCGAGGCGCTGTCGCGGATTCTGGCGTCGCGGCTGAGGAACGAGCTCGGCAAGCAGCCGTTCGCGGCACTGTTGTCGCCCGAACGTTCGCAGATGATGGATGACATCCAGTCGAGCGTGAACAAGCTTGCCAAGCAGTACGGCGCCGAAATCGTCGACGTGCGCATCAAGCGCGCCGATCTGCCGACCGGCGCACCGCTCGATTCGGCGTTCACCCGCATGCGCTCGCAGCGCGCGCAGGAAGCGCTGACCATCCGCGCGCAGGGCAACAAGCAGGCGCAGCTGGTCCGCGCCGAAGCCGATGCCAATGCCGCGCGCATCTACGCCGAAAGCTTCGGCAAGGATCCCGACTTCTACGCCTTCTACCGCGCCATGCAGGCGTACCGGACGACATTCAACAACAACAACGCCACCGTCGTTCTATCGACGGGCAACGAGTTCCTGCGCGAGTTCGACGGCCGCAAGAACGCGCGCTGATACATGAACTGCCAAGACAGCTATTGTTCATCTTGGCGTGACTAGGAACAGCTGGCGCCCGCGATGGATGGCATCGCGGGAGCCAATGAATTTGAAGCGAACCGATTTCTAGGAGTTGAACCACGTGCGGATTGTCCGGAGCCTGATTCCAGCATTTCTGATCCTGGGGAGTGTTGCACACGCACAGGCGCCTACCGCCGCACCTGCTGTGGCCACCCAACCGCCGGTCAGCGCCGGCGCACCCGCGACCACCGGCCCCGGCGGCGCACCGCGCAGCTTTTCCGACCTGACAGCGCGGCTGACGCCCACTGTCGTCAACGTGTCGACGACCCAAAAGGTCGAAGTCGGCAAGATGCCCAAGCTGACGCCGGGCACGCCGCTCGATGAACTGTTCAAGCGCTTCCAGGAACAGCAGGGTGCCGACGGCGAGGCTGTCACGCGCGAAGCAACCTCGCTTGGTTCGGGGTTCATCATCTCGTCAGACGGCTACATCGTCACCAACAACCACGTCATTTCGGGCGGCGACCCGCGCAACGGCGAACCCAAGACCGTGGTCGATTCGATCACCGTGACGCTTTCGGACCGCCGCGAATTCACCGCCAAAGTTGTCGGCCGCGACGCGCTGTCGGATCTGGCGCTGCTCAAGATCGACGCCAAGGACCTGCCCTATGTCAGCTTCGGCAACAGCGGCGATGTCCGCGTCGGTGACTGGGCGATTGCTATCGGCAACCCGTTCGGCCTCGGCGGCACCGTGACCGCGGGCATCGTTTCGGCACTGCACCGCAACATCGGTTCGGGCCAGTACGACCGCTACATCCAGACCGACGCGTCGATCAACCAGGGCAATTCGGGCGGGCCGCTGTTCGACCTTGATGGCAAGGTCATCGGCGTCAACACCGCGATCTTCTCGCCGACCGGCGGCAACGTCGGTCTCGGCTTTGCCATTCCGGCCGAGCTCGTCGCCCCCGTCGTCCAGCAACTGCGCACCACTGGCGCAGTGACGCGCGGTTACCTCGGCGTCGGCATCCAGCCGGTTTCGCCCGACATCGCCGCCAGCCTCGGCCTGCCCAAGGACCGTGGTGAAATCGTCGCCTCGGTCGAACCGACCGGCCCCGCCGCGCGCGCCGGCATCAAGCAGGGCGACGTCATCGTCAAGGTCGCCAATCAGGCGGTCACGTTCGACAACACCCTGAGCTACATTGTCGCCAACACGCCGATCGGCGCCACGGTGCCGATCGAGCTGATCCGCGACGGCAAGACGATGACGCTCAACGCGACACTGACCAAGCGCCCGAGCGAAGCCGTGATTACCGGCACGCCCGCCGCCGGCGATGACGCCGACAGCAAGGACAAGCCGGCGCCGGGCGCCGAGGCCGCACGCCAGAGCCTCGGCATTTCGCTGCAGACGCTGACGCCCGACACGCGTCGCCAGCTCAAACTGCCCGACACCGCCAAGGGCGTCGTCATCGCCAGCCTCAACCCGTCGAGCGACGCAGCGGCAAACGGGCTGCAGCGCGGCGACCTGATCGTCCAGATCAATCAGCGGCCGGTCAATTCGCCGGCCGAAGCGGCTGCGGCGGTCGACGATGCGCGCAAGGCTGGTCGGGATACGGTGCTGCTACTGGTGCAGCGCGGACCGAACCCGGCGCGCTATATCGGGGTCAAGTTGATGACGCCGAAGGCGGGCGCCAATTAACACACCATCCGGCCAGCGAGGCGCGGCGCGATTGTCGCCCGCCTCGCCGGCAGGCACCGCTTGGCAACGGACGAACATAATTGCTGTCGGCGGTACCGAAGCTGCCTCAAACCTGTCGCTTGCTTGAACGTATTCGGCTGGCACGCTACCGCTATCGCACGCATTCAATTCAGGGACAGCGGCGCATGGGCGACAGCATTTTCATCGGCAAAGGCGAAGAGCATCCGCAAGCGCTGGTGCTGCGCCGCGCCAACCGTCACGGGCTGATCGCCGGCGCCACCGGTACCGGCAAGACCGTGACGTTGCAGACGCTCGCCGAAGGCTTCAGTCGTGACGGCGTGCCGGTGTTCCTCGCCGACGTGAAGGGCGATATCGCCGGCATGGCGATGATCGGTTCACCCGACGCCGCGTGGACGACCAAGCGTGCCGCCGAGCTCGGTATCGAGGGCTTTGCCTTTGCCGACAATCCGGTGGTGTTCTGGGACTTGTTCGGCGAACAGGGCCACCCGGTGCGCACGACGATTTCGGAAATGGGGCCGCTGCTGCTCGCCCGGCTGATGGGGCTCAACGAGACGCAGGAAGGCGTGCTGTCGGTGGCGTTCCGCTACGCTGACGAGCAGGGGCTGATGCTGCTCGACCTCAAGGACCTGCAGTCGATGCTGAGCTACTGCGCCGAAAATGCCGGCGAGCTTGCGTCGAAATACGGCAATATCACCAAGGCCAGCGTCGGCACGATCCAGCGCCAGTTGCTCCAGCTCGAATCGCAGGGCGGCGCCAACTTTTTCGGCGAACCCGCGCTCGATATCGCCGATTTCATCGCGGTCGATGACAATGGCCGCGGGCAGGTCAACATCCTCGCCGCCGACAAGCTGATGCAGTCGCCGCGTCTGTACGCGACGTTCCTGCTGTGGCTGCTCAACGAGCTGTTCACGACGCTGCCCGAAATCGGCGACCCGCCCAAGCCCAAGCTGGTGTTCTTCTTTGACGAGGCCCACCTGCTGTTCGACGAGGCCCCGAAAGCACTGCTCGACAAGATCGAGCAGGTCGTGCGGCTGGTGCGTTCAAAGGGTGTCGGCGTCTATTTCATCTCGCAGAACCCGATCGACATTCCCGAAGACGTCGCCGGCCAGCTCGGCAACCGCGTCCAGCATGCGCTGCGCGCCTTCACGCCGCGCGACCAGAAAGCCATCAAGGCGGCAGCGACCACCTTCCGCACCAACCCCAAGCTCAATGTCGAAACCGCCATCACCGAGCTCAAGGTCGGCGAGGCGCTGGTGTCGCTGCTGATGGACGACGGCGCCCCCTCGCCCGTCGAACGCACGCTGATCGCGCCACCACGCTCGCGTGTCGGGCCCATTACCCCCGCCGAACGCAAGGTGATGATCGATACCTCGGGCGTCGCCGGCAAATATGAGGAAGTCGTCGACCGCGAGAGCGCCTATGAAATGCTCACCGCCAAGGCCGCCGAAAGCGCCGAAGCCGCAACCGCCGCGAAAAGCGCCGACGCCGAAGCCAAGGCCGCCGCGGCCGCCGCCAAAGCCGAAGCCTTCGCCGCCAAACAGGCCGCCGCGCAGGAAGCCGCGCGCGTCCGCGCCGAAGCTGCCGCCGAACGCGCCGCGCGCAATGCG
>CALMPZ010000246.1 GCA_937871645.1 uncultured Polymorphobacter sp. | reverse complement strand
TGCGCCTCAATGACGGTTTCGCCATCGAGCACCAGCGCGCGGGTCTCGCCGATGCCGATTTCGACCAGGGCCGTTTCAGACATCGATGACCGCTCCCGACAGCAGCGCGCGTGTTTCGAACAGTGGCAGCCCGACCACCCCGGACCATGAGCCCTGTACGCGCCGCACCAGCGCTTCGGCGCGGCCCTGGATGGCATAGCCGCCGGCCTTGCCCAGCCCCTCGCCGCTGGCGACATAGGCCTCGATCTCGGCCGCCGACAGCCGTTTGAAGATCACCGTCGTTGTCGACATCCGATGGTGCGGGTTGCCGGCAGCATCGATGACGCTAACGGCGGTGAGCACATCATGTCGACGTCCCGACACCAGTTCGAGGCAGGCGCGCACCTGCGAATCCGATTCGGCCTTGGGCAGGATACGCCGCCCGACCGCCACCACCGTATCTGCGCCGAGCACGACCGCGCCCGGGTGACGCGCAGCGACGACCGCCGCCTTGGCCCAGGCCAGTCGCACGGCGTGATCGGCGGGACGTTCGTTACCGAACACCGATTCGTCGATGTCGGCCGCATCGACGGCATCGGCGGTGACGCCGATCTGCGCCAGCAAGGCGACGCGGCGCGGACTGGCCGAAGCGAGCACGAATCGCGTCATGCTGCGGCCCCGTCACCCAGCCAACGCACCACCGCACCATGCGGGTGCGTGCGCGCCAGTAGATATTCGCCGCCGGGCCACAGCGTCAGCCGCAGTGTCGGGGGTGCCTCGGCGCTGGCATCATCGAGTTCGAAGCGCAGCCAGGCCAGCGGTGCGGCAGCCGTGGCGACCGCGCCGGCGTTGGCCATATGAGCAGCGATGCGCGCCTGCGTCGCGGCGGGGAAGTATTGATAGGCGATGCTGTGAAACACGACGGTTGCAACACCGTCCCTCGTCGCGATGACCGATTCGACCCAGTCGGCGGCATCAGCCTTGTCGAGTGCAACGGGGTCGGCCACGAACGCCGCGATCGCTGCCTCGAGGCGATGCACCCGCTCAATCTGTTCGGGCCAGACGAACGCCATCAGCTTTTCGCGCGTCGCGGGATCGCGCAGATCGAGCGGGTTGAGATCGACGCCGCGCCGCGCGACGACGTTGAGCGGCGCCGCTGGCGGCGGTGCACCATCCCATTTTGGCGCCAGCGTCAGCGGTGCATCCGGCTGGCCGAATCGCTGCCCGCCGAGCACATAACCATAGTCATCGAGCCGCAGGTTCAGCCCGGCGCTGGCCCCGAGCTCGAATAGCGCCAACGGCAATCCGGTCATTTGCGCGATGACCAGCAGCCCCGGCATCAGCACCCCCGAACGCGCGACTTCGTTGGTTTGCGGCGCGCCGGCGAGCCAGTCGAGCAGCCGGTCGTCGCGCAGCCCGGCGGCAAGCGCCGTCGCGAGCGCGGCATCGGTCGGTGCCGGATTGGGCGGGTAACAGGTAGCGAGCGCGGGCAGGTCACCGCGCCGCGCCAGTGCGTTGAGGCCACCAGTCAGCCGCATCGGCAGCGCATCGGCAAAGCCGTCGCCGCGCCATGCGAGGACGGCGCGGCCCGTCGCGGTCGCATCATCGAGGATGTGCGCCAGCGTGTCGCAGACACGCCCCATCAGCGGGGCGTCGAGGCGCCGGCACCAATCACCCTGTTTGGCAAAGACCGCGCGCACGTCCGCTTCAGCCATGTCCACCTCGCCGCAAAGCGCCGTAGTGGCACCCTGATGCTGGACGCGCAACCGCCGCGCGGGTAGAGCCTGCGCCATCATGACTGACGAGATCATCATCGCGCTGCCCAAGGGCCGCATCCTCAAGGAAGCGCTGCCGGTGCTGGCGCGCGTCGGCATCATCCCCGAGCCGGCGTTTTCGGACGAGAACAGCCGCGCGCTCAAGTTCAGCACCAACGTCCCCGGCATCGCGGTGATCCGCGTCCGCGCCTTCGATGTCGCGACCTTCGTCGCGCATGGCGCAGCTCAACTCGGCATCGCCGGTAACGACGTGCTGATGGAGTTCGACTTTTCCGAAATCTACGCACCGGTCGATCTCGGCATCGGACGCTGCCGCTTGTCAGTCGCCGAACCCGCGGAGCAGGCCGCCAGTGACGATCCGCGTAGCTGGAGCCATGTGCGTATCGCAACGAAATACCCCAACATTACCCGCCAGCATTTTGCCAAGCGCGGCGTGCAAGCCGAATGCGTCAAGCTGAACGGCGCGATGGAGTTGGCACCGCTGCTCGGGCTGAGTTCGCGCATTGTCGACCTCGTTTCGACCGGCGTGACGCTGCGCGAGAACGGCCTTGCCGAAGTCGAGATCATCACACAAATCAGCTCGCGGCTGATC
>CALMPZ010000245.1 GCA_937871645.1 uncultured Polymorphobacter sp. | reverse complement strand
CTGGATGTTCATCTGGATCGATGCTTCGCCGACAATGTTGATAACCAGCGCATTGGGGTTGCCGAGCTGCGCGCCGATCGCAGCGGGAAGGCCGTAGCCCATCGTGCCGAGGCCACCGCTGGTCAGCCATTTGTTCGGCGCATCGAAGCCGAAATGCTGCGCCGCCCACATCTGGTGCTGGCCGACTTCGGTGGTGATGATCGGCGCCGATTTGCGTGTCATCTCATACAGCCGCTTGATCGCCTGCTGCGGCATGATCTCGCTGCCGGCTTGCGTGAAGCCGAAGCTGTCGCGGGCGCGCCAGCCGGCGATTTTCGCCCACCATTGCGCCAGGTCGGGGGTGCGCAGCCGGCGCGACTTCCAGACCTTGAGCATGTCTTCGAGCACATGGCCGACATCGCCGACGATGCCGAGGTCGACGCGCACCACCTTGTTGATCGACGAACGGTCAATATCGACGTGGATCTTCTTCGAATTCGGCGAAAATGCATCGAGGCGCCCGGTGACGCGGTCATCGAAGCGCGCGCCGAGGCAGACCATCAGGTCGCACTGGTTCATCGCCATATTGGCCTCGTACGACCCGTGCATCCCCAGCATGCCAAGGAACTGCTTGTCGTCCTGCGGGATGGTGCCGAGGCCCATCAGCGTCGACGTCACCGGCGCCCCGGTCAGCTTCGCCAGCTCGCGCAGCATCTGCGCGGCGCCGGGGCCCGAGTTGATGATGCCGCCGCCGGTGTAGAGGATCGGGCGCTCGGCGGCGGCGATCATCTCGCACGCGGCTTCGATTGCCTTCAGGTCGCCCTTGATCTGCGGCTTGTAGGTCTTGTGCTCGATCTTGCCGGGGCGGACGTAGCGCGCACGCGCCACCTGAATGTCCTTGGGCAAGTCGACGACGACGGGCCCGGGGCGGCCGGCGGTCGCAATGTGGAATGCCTCATGGATGATGTCACCGAGCCGCGTCACGTCCTTGACGAGGTAGTTATGCTTTGAACAATGGCGCGTTATGCCGACGGTGTCGCATTCCTGGAACGCATCGGTGCCGATCAGATGCGTCGGCACCTGGCCGGTCAGCACGACGATCGGGATGGAGTCGCACATCGCATCGGTGATGCCGGTCACCGCATTGGTCGCGCCGGGGCCGCTGGTGACCAGCGCCACGCCGGGCTTGCCAGTGCTGCGCGCATAGCCTTCGGCGGCGTGGATAGCCGCCTGTTCGTGGCGGACGAGGATGTGGCGGATGCGCGTCTGGTGGAACAGCGCGTCGTAAATTGGCAGCACCGCGCCGCCGGGATAACCGAAGATCACCTCGACACCGAGGTCGGTGAGTGCCTGGACGATGATCTCGGCGCCGGTGAGGTCGCGCGGGGCAGAGGACGAAAGGCTGGCCATGGCCGGCTCCGGGGTTGTGTTTCTAACAGCGAAGCGTCGCAATACGGACGCAAAGTTGCCGTGTCAACCTCGGTTGAAGTAATTTTATTGCTATGAAGTGCCGGCTATCAGCAATAAATAGCGCCGTCCGTGTGCTGGCGCGACACGAACGGCGCTTTTGGTCCGATCAGGCGGCGACGACGGTGCCGCGGCGGCGGCGCAGCATCGCGCCGACCAGCCCGAAGATCGGAAG
>CALMPZ010000244.1 GCA_937871645.1 uncultured Polymorphobacter sp. | reverse complement strand
GAGGCCTTCCGCGCGCGCGACTTCGCCGGCTCGCTGCTGCCGCTCGCCAGCGCCGAGGAGCAAGCCGAACAGATTGCGCTGTCATCAAAGCGCATGCGCCGCGCCGCGCAGATATTCGGCGTCACCCCCGACTCCGCCCCGGCCATCGAAGCCAGCTACCTCGATTTCCTCGCGCGTTTCGATGCGCATCTGGCGCACAGCCCGTACCTGCTCGGCGGCCGCCCGACGATCGGCGACTATGGCTTGATCGCCGCGCTCTACGCGCATCTCGGTCGCGACCTGCATCCGGCAGCGTTGATGAAGGCCAAGGCATGGCGCGTCTGGCGCTGGACCGAGCGCATGAATGCCCCCGACCATGACGCCGGCGAATATGGCGATTTCAGCGAGGCGCTGTTCGCCGATGACAGCATCCCCGAAAGCTTCGCAATTTTGCTGGCCTATGTTGCCGAGGATTATCTGCCCGAAATCGTCGCGATGACGGCGTTCGCCAACGACTGGCTCGCTGCCAATCCGGTGACGACCGGCGCGCTGGCGACGGTCAAACCCAACGTCCGCGTCATGGGCGAAACCAGCTTCGACTGGCGCGGCCAGCGGCTCACTGTCGGGGTGTTTCCGTACCGGCTTTACCTGCTGCAGCGCATTCTCGACGCCGCCGATGCGCTCGATGCCGATTCCCGCGCGCGGCTCGATGCGCTGTTCGCGCGCACCAGCCTGACGCCGCTGCTCGCCTGTCGGCCGGCGCGTCGCGTCGAACGCGACAATAATCTTGAAGTGTGGGGGGACACGCAATGACCTTGGAATATGACCTGTTCTGGTCGTTCCGTTCGCCGTATTCGTACCTGGTCACCAGCCGGCTAGTGGCGATGGAGCGCGACTATGACGTCAAATGCAACGTCCGCGTCGTCTATCCGATCGCGGTGCGCCAGCCCGAATTCTTCGCCAATTCCGACCCGCTGTGGTTCACCTATCTCGCCAAGGATACCTACCGCACCGCAGCGTTCCTCGGGCTGCCGTTTCACTGGCCGCGCCCTGATCCGGTGGTGATGGACTTTGCGACGCGCACCTATCCCAAGGAGCAACCCTATATCCACCGGCTGACGCGGTTGGGCCAGGTGGCAACCGAAATGGGCCGGGGCCTCGCATTCCTCGACGCGGTCAGCCAGCTCATCTGGGACGGCAACACCATCGGCTGGCACGAGGGCGACCATCTGGCCAACGCCGCCGCGCGCGCCGGGCTCGACCTTGCCGCGATGGATGTCATTGCCGCCCGCGACGCCGAACGCCTCGACGCCATCATCGACGCCAGTCAGGCGGCGCAGCGCGAGGCCGGTCACTACGGCGTGCCGATGATGGCGGTCGACGGCGAGCCGTTCTTTGGTCAGGACCGGTATGACCAGCTTGAGTGGCGGTTGAAGCTCAAGGGCATGCAGAAGCGGGGGTAGAGCCTCCGGCGGGCAGGCGTGACGCCTGCACCCATTTGTTGCGAGCGGGTCATTCCCGCCTGCGCGGGAATGACTATGGCGCAGTTTGACAAAAAATGCCAAATAGGTTATTACCGACGCTGTTCATTGAAGCGTCAATTGCATCATCGCGGCAGGCCGTCACACCTGCCCGCCGGCGCCGCTTTGCGCCCGGACTGTAAACTTCGTGAAATGTCGAATCTTCGTACAGATTGTAAACTTCGCGACCACCGCAAAGGCGCGCGCAGCCGGGCTAGAAGCGCAGCGCGCTGCCGGTTTCGATCTTGTCGCTGTTCGCCGGCAGGCTGACGCGGTCGCCGTCATGGCCGACCTGCAGCGGCCCCGAGAACTTGCTGCGCGCATCGCCGACGAACGGGATTTCGAGTGCCTTGAACGGCAGCCCCGGCACGATGTGATCGAGCAGCAGCATCTTGACGCCGGCGGCCTGCGCGATGACCGCCGCACCGGTGGGCGTGGTGTGGTAGTCCGGAATGTCGGCAAAAACATGCGCAAGGTTGTTGCGGCCGGCCTTGAGCGCGGCGGTTTCCTGAATCCTGACGAGTTCTGGCGACAGCGCTTCGTGGACCAGCAAATCGGCGCCCTTGGCCTCCGCCTCGACACGCTTTGACGGCGCGGTATCGCCGCTGATGACGACGGTACGGCCCTTGTAGGTGAACTTGTAGCCGACAGCGGGCTCGACCGGCGCATGGTTGACCGGGAACGCCGTGACCTTGAGGTCGGGGGTGTCGATGAGCACCGCCGAAGGCCCGCCCTGGGCAATCTGGAACGGCAGCGCGACGCCGCCGATGCCCGACGGCGGCATGACGCCGGGGCCGTGGTGCGCGATGCGGTAGCCGCTATCGAGCACATAGGCGGCGTTGAAACCGGCGACGACTTGTTCGACACCTTGCGGGCCGTGCACCGGCAGCGGGGCCTTCGACGCGCCGCCGCCCCAATGCTGGAGCATGAAGCCGCCAAGTCCGTCGATATGATCCGAATGGAAATGCGTCAGCAGCACCGCTTCGGCGCGGCTGGCGTTGATGCCCATCTGGCCCAGCTTGCGGACGGCGCCGTCACCGACATCGACGACGAACAGCCGCTGGCCGGCAACCACCGCAACGCACGGCCCGGCGCGCTTGGGGTCAGGCAGCGGCGAACCCGCACCGCACAGGATGACGTGTAGCCCGTCGGGGAGTTGCTTGATCGGGTCGGTCGCCATGGCGGCAGTGACGCCGCGCACGAACATGCGCTGCGCGATGGCGCCGCGCTGGCTGTAGCCGACTGCGCCCGCCACCATGGCCAGCGCCGCAACTGAGGCGATGACCTTGGTGACGGTGCGCATGGGACTTTAGCCCTTCAGCTGGGCGAGGCACTGGCCAGCAGCTTGCGCTGCCGGCTTGGCGTTGGCACGGTCGATCTGGCCGCCCATGACCAGCCCGACCGTGGTCGACTTGACCTCGTCCTGCAGATCGGTGGTTGGCGTGACCTTCGGCGCCATCGCATTGTAGATAAGCTGCGCGTCCTTGTTGAGGCCGGAAGCGCAGGTGGCTGCCGACTTGGCATCGGCGAGAGCCGGAACCGAAATTGCGGCAGCAGCGAGGATGCCGGTCACGACGATCTTGCAAAACATGGGTGTACTCCGTGGTTTTGGCAGGTTCAGCTCAGGATCGTGCCGAGCTGCATGGCGATGCCCATGTCGCCTTCGATCTTGAGCTTGCCGGTCATGAATGCGCTCATGCTGTCAAGCTTGCCCGTCGACATGTCGATGAAGTCCGACTTCGAGATCTTGACGGTGCAATCGGCGTCCGAGTTGGCGTTGTCGACAACGGCGGGATCGGCCTTGGCGTCGATGCGGACGCAGCCGTCATCGCCGAAGTTGAACTTGACGACCTTGCCCTTGATGCCGCCCTTGGCAGCAACGCGTTCGGACATGCCCTTGGTGATTTCGTCGAGCGTCATGGTAATCCTTTCCCTAGGTTGATTGCGCGACACCATTGCCGCGTCGTTGGCCCCCATTTGCCGTGTGAATGCCCACTTGTCAAATCTAACGACACATGTAATGTCATTACCACAAAATCGGGGAGCGAAGCGACTTATGCAAATTTTCATCCGGCTGGCAATTGCCGCCCAGGCACTGTTCATGCTTTTCGTCGGGACGCTGTTCCTGTTGCGCCCGGTCGAGGCAGCCGCGAACTTCGCACTGGCGCCCTTGTCCCTGCTCGGCCACGCCACGCTGCGCGCCGACATGTTCGGCTTTTTCGTCAGCGGCGCGCTGTTTGCGCTGTTTGCGGCGTGGAAGTCGGTGCGCTGGCCGCTGCTGGTGCCGATTGTGCTGCTGGCGTGCGCGATTCTCGGCCGCCTCGTCAGCTTCATGGTTGACGGCGTCGTCCCCGGCTCGGTCGAGCCGATCGTTGCCGAAATTGTCATGATGCTCATCGTCGTCACCGGTTTCCGGACGCTGCCGGCGCGTTGATCGACACGCGGCACGCCGCGACAATTTGTCCCGAACGAAAGGGCGCATCATGAAGCTCAAGAAGCTGCTGGCGACGACAGCAGTCGGTCTCGTCGTGGTCGGCGGTGCCGCCTATCTGGCGCGCGACTATTTGTTCCTGCACCTGCCGGGCTTGCTCGCGCCGCACGTTGAACCCAACCATCCGGTGCCCTGGCAGCAGGGCCCGGCGACCGCGACGGCAGCACCCGACGCGCGGGCGCCGAACATCATCTACATCCTCGCCGATGACCTCGGCTTCAACGACATCACGGTCAACGGCGGCGGGCTGGCCAACGGTGCGGTGCCGACCCCCAACATCGATGCGCTGCTGCGCCAGGGCGTGCAGTTCACCAACGGCTATGCCGGCAATGCGACGTGCTCACCGACACGCGCCGCGCTGATGACCGGCCGCTACCCGACGCGCTTCGGCTTCGAGTTCACGTCGACCGGCACGCCGATGGCGCGCTACATTTCGAAGTTCCCCAACGACATGGGCCACCCGACGATCTTCCACGAAGAAAATGTCGACAGGCAGCCGCCGCAGGACGACCAGGGCGTCCCGGCATCCGAAATCACCATCGCCGAACTGCTCAAGTCCCGCGACTATCACACCGTCCACCTCGGCAAATGGCACCTCGGCGGCGGCAAGGGCATGCGGCCCGAGGAACAGGGCTTCGACGAGTCACTGGGCTTCATCATCGGCGGGCAGATGTTCCTGCCCAAGGATGACCCGAACGTCGTCAACGCCAAGCAGGACTTCGACCCGATCGACAAGTTCCTGTGGGCCAATTTGCCATTCAGCGTGCAGTACAACGGCGGCAAGCGCTTCGCGCCGAACGAGTACATGACCGACTATCTGTCCACACAGGCGGTCGATGCCATCAAGGCCAACCGCAACCGGCCCTTCTTCATGTATCTGGCCTATAATGCGCCGCACACGCCTCTGCAGGCGAAGAAGTCCGACTATGACGCGTTGACCATGATCGACGACAGCACGCCCGAGGGCCATCGCCTGCGCGTCTATGCCGCGATGATGGTGGCGCTCGACCGCGGCATCGGGCGCGTCATGGCCGAGCTCAAGCGCCAAGGCCTCGACAACAACACGATGGTGGTGTTCACCAGCGACAACGGCGGCCCGCACTATATCGGTCTGCCCGACATCAACGCGCCGTATCGCGGCTGGAAAATCACCTTCTTCGAAGGCGGCATCCGCGTGCCATTTGCCATCCGCTGGCCGGCGCAGATTGCTGCAGGCTCGACCTCGCCGGCGCCGGTATCGACGTTCGACCTGTTCAGCACGGCGGCCGCCGCCGCGGGTGCCGCGCTGCCCGCCGACCGGCCGATCGACGGCGTCGACTTGCTGCCCTGGGCGCAGGGCAAGGCGCGCGGCGAGCCGCACAAGGCGCTGTTCTGGCGCTCGGGCGACTACCGCGTCGTCCAGTCGGGCGGCTGGAAGCTCCAGCATCTCGACCTGCCGCGCCGCGACTTCCTGTTCAACCTCGCGGTCGATCCGACCGAGCGCGTCAACCTGGCCGCGAGCAACCCCGCCAAGGTCGCCGAACTCAACGCGCTGCAGCGTGCGCAGGACGCCCAGCAACGTGCGCCGATGTGGCCGAGCCTGACGCAGAGCGCGATCCCTGTCGACCGACCGTTATCTTTCCCGGCCAAGCCGAACGAGGATTTCATCTACTGGTCGAACTAGGGCATACTGCGGTGTAGACGCAGCGCTGACGACAGGGTAGGCGGCGCGCCCAGTCAAGGATGTGTCATGTCTGAAGTGCTTAAATCCGAAACGCTAGACGGTCGTCACCGTCGCTCCGAACGCAGCCGCGCGCGGATCGTCGATGCGCTGCTCGAACTGGTGCTGGCCGGCAAGACCACACCCAATGCCGAGGAAGTCGCCGCGACCGCCAAAGTCGGCATTCGCAGCGTGTTCCGGCATTTCAACGACATGGAGAGCCTGTACCGCGAAATGTCGCTGCGGCTCGAAAGCGAATTCTTGGCTGCAGCCAAGCAGCCGTTCACCAGTACCGACTGGCGCGGCAAGCTCGTGGAAATGATCGACCGGCGCTTTGCGGTGTTCGAAAGCATTGCGCCGTATCGCCGTGCCGCCGATGGCTACCGGCTGCGGTCGCCGGCACTGCAGGCCGATATCGAAAAGCTCGACCGCTTCCTGCGCATGCGGCTGCAGTATGTGGTGCCCGCAGACGCCGTTGACGCCGACCGCATCGAAGCGCTCGACATGGTCCTGAGCTTCGAAGGCTGGAACCGGCTGCGCCATACGCAGGGGTTGTCGTCCGATGCCGCCCGGCGCGTCGTCGACGTGACAGTGGCGCGGCTGCTCGCCTGAGCAACAGGGCGGTGGCATGCGCGCGCGCCGCGCTTGAACTTGCGTGCCGGCATCCTAAGTGTATGATAGCTACAACACAGATGGCCTCGCTTCATGCTGGCCCATTTGCTAGTGTGCGCCATTGCCCCAAGGAGTTTGCCCCAAATGGCCAGTGATCCGACTGTTACCGCGACCGCCGAGCCCACCATCGTGCTGACGCCGCCGACGCCTGTCGCGGTGGTCGCGCCCGGCAAGGCCGCCGGGCTGGTGCCGTTGAAGCCCGAACAGACGAGCAAGCTCGACGCCAATGTCGCGGCCTATGTCGAGACTTTGGTGTCGAAGGACGCCAACTCGCCCGAATTCGGCGCCGAAGTCGACCGGCTGACCAACCTCGGTGCCGCCGAGATCAAGGAAGCCTCGGGCCACAGCAACCGCTTCCTCGACCGGCCGGTGCGCGCCATCGATTCGGACACCGGCATCGGCGCCAACCTGACCGAACTGCGCCGCACCATCGAGGACCTCGACCCCGGCAAGCGCCAGGACATGTTCCAGCCGAAAAAGCTGTTCGGCATCATCCCGCGCGGCAATAAGATCCGCCAGTATTTCGACGGCTACAAATCGGCGCAAAGCCACATTTCGACGATCCTGACGCGGCTGGCGTCGGGCAAGGACGAGCTGCTCCACGACAATGCCGCGATCGACCAGGAACGCGCCAACCTGTGGGCAACGATGGGCAAGCTCGAGCAGATGATCCACATCTCGAAGACGCTCGACACCGCGCTCGAAGCCAAGGCTGACGAGCTTGAGTACAATGAACCGGCAAAGGCCAAGGCGATCCGCGAAAGCGCGCTATTCTACGTGCGCCAGCGCACCACCGACCTGCTGACGCAGATGGCGGTCAGCGTGCAGGGCTATCTGGCGCTCGACCTCGTCAAGAAGAACAATGTCGAGCTGGTCAAGGGCGTCGACCGTGCCTCGACGACCACGGTATCGGCGCTGCGTACCGCGGTGACCGTCGCGCAGGCGCTGACCAACCAGCGCCTCGTGCTCGAACAGATCGGCGCACTCAACAAGACCACCGCCGGCATGATCGATTCGACCGGCGACCTGCTCAAGACGCAGACCGGCAAGATCCACGAAGCCGCCGCCTCGTCGACCATCCCGGTCGAGACGCTGCAGCGCGCGTTCCAGAACGTCTATGACACGATGGACGCCATCGACACGTTCAAGCTGAAGGCGCTCGATTCGATGAAGACCACCATCGGCACGCTGTCGACCGAAGTCGAAAAGAGCCGCGGCTATATCGCGCGTGCCGAAGGCGCGGCGAACGCCAAGGCGCTGCCGGCGTCGGCATCGCCGTTCACCGCGCTTGCCGGCTAAGATGGCATTCGACGCGACCGAAGAAGCGCGCCGTCAGGACGCGCGGCGCCGGGCATTGCCGGTCGGCCCGGTGTCGCGTGCCGCGCAGGTGCAGGCCGCATCGCGCCGTCGCCAGCGCGCCATCCGCGACATGGCGTCGAAGCTTACGCGGATGCTGATGCTGGTTGCTGTGGTGATCGTCGGCAGCATCGGCTGGGGACTGGTTGCCGGCGGTATCGGCACATCGATGCTGATGACCATCATCATGGCGACAATCGTCACGCTGGTGCTGCTCGGCATCTATCCGCGCCCGCCGGCCCCCGATGCGACAACCATCGTGCGCAGCGCACCGGCCAAGTTGCCGGCGATGACCGACGCCTGGCTCGACCGCCGCCGCCGTGCGCTGCCGGCACTTGCAGCGCCGCAGATCGATTCGATTTCAGCGCGACTCGCGGTGCTCGAACCGCAGCTGGCGGCACTGCCGGCGAATGATCCGGTCGCGGCGGATTTGAACCGCCTGCTCGGGCAGCACCTGCCCGAACTCGTCGACCGCTATACCAAGGTGCCGGTCGCGCAGCGCAAGGTGGACGCACCGGATGGTAGCAATATCGAAAAACGGCTGATCGACGGACTGACCGTGGTCGACAGCGAGCTGGCGCGCGTCTCCGAGCAGCTCGCTGAAGGCGACCGAAACGCGTTCCTGATCCAGGGCCGCTTCCTCGAATCCCGGTATGGCAACGAGGAAATCAAGTGAACGCTTCGCGTTGGATTGTTTTGGCGCTTGCGTCGTCCGCTGTCCTGCTTGCCGGTACCGCAAATGCCGCGACGCAGATCACCAACGCCAACGGCTACACGCTCGACGCGGCGGGCAAGCTACAACGCTTTGCGACCCTGTTGATCGACGATGCCGGACGGGTCAGCGCGACGCTGCCCAAGGGCGCGCCGTTGCCGCCGCTGGGGGCCGGCGACAAGCGCATCGATGTACATACCCGCACATTATTGCCGGGGCTGATCGATGCGCATGGCCATGTCGAAAATCTTGGCGCGCAGGCGCTGGCGCTTGACCTGACGGCGACACCGACGCTGGCGGCGGCGCAGGCGGCGCTCAAGGCCTATGCGACGGCCAACCCGCAGCGCGCGTGGCTGCAGGGCGGCGGCTGGAACCAGGAAATCTGGAAGCTCGGGCGTTTCCCGACCGCTGCCGAACTCGACAGCGTCGTGGCCGACCGGCCGGTGGCGCTGCGCCGTATCGACGGCCATGCGATCTGGCTCAATTCGAAGGCGCTGGCGGCGGCGGGCATCACCGCCAAGACCGCTGATCCCGCCGGTGGTCGCATCGAACGCGACGCCGCAGGCAACCCGACCGGCGTGCTTGTCGATGGCGCCATCGACCTCGTTGCTGCAGTCATTCCGCCGGCGACACCTGCCGAAGACAATGCCGCGCTGGCGAAGGCGCTATTCATCATGGCCTCGGTCGGGCTGACCGGCGTCGGCGATGCCGGCGTGTCGGCGGACGACTTCGCGCGGCTGCAGGCGTTCGACCGTGACGGCAAGCTGACCGCACGTATCTATGCGATGGCGGGTGGTATGGACGCGCTGGCCAAGATCGCACCGAACGGCCCGATCAAATGGGCAGGCACCGACCGGCTGGCGCTGATGTCGGTCAAGCTCTACGGCGACGGTGCGCTCGGGTCGCGCGGCGCGGCATTGCTCGCGCCCTACAGCGACGCGTCGGGCAACAAGGGGCTGCTGTTCAGCACGCAGGGCGAGATGGACGCGCAGGTCGCCAGTGCGGCGGCGCGCGGCTTCCAGCCCAATGTCCACGCCATCGGTGATGCCGCCAACGCGCAGGTGCTCGATAGTTTCGCGCGACTGACGCCGGCACAGCGCGTCGCGCTGCGGCCGCGCATCGAACATGCGCAGGTGGTGGCGCTGCCCGACCTGTCGCGCTTCGCGTCGCTGAATGTCATCGCCAGCATGCAGCCGACGCACGCGACATCGGACATGAACATGGCCGAGGCGCGCATTGGCGCCGAACGGCTCAAGGGCGCCTATGCCTGGGCGACGTTGCTCAAGTCGGGCGCGCGCTATGCCGGCGGCTCGGACTTCCCGGTCGAATCGCCCAACCCGTTCTACGGGTTGCATGCTGCGGTGACCCGACAGGACGCCGACAATGCACCGCCGGGCGGCTGGATCCCCACCGAGAAGATGACCATCGAGCAGGCGTTTGCGGCGTTCACCACGGGGGCCGCCTATGCCAATTTCGAGGACAATTTCGCCGGCACGCTGACGCCGGGCAAATGGGCCGATTTCATCATCATCGACCGCGACATCTTCACCGGCCCGCCGGCAGCGATTCGCGGCACGCTGGTCGAGGAAACCTGGCTGGCGGGCAAGCCGGTGTTTTACCGCCACTAAAGCCGCGCCGGGTTGCCGCAAATCACGCTGGTTTTGACAAAATCGTACAGAATTTGTGCGTTTGTGGTCTGTTTTGCCCGCAAATCGGTAAAAACCCGTACAGCCGCCTTTGTTTGAGTTGTATCGCAACTCATTGATTCAAAGTGCTTAAATCGCGTTTCCGGTGCGCCCAATCTGGTCAGTCTTTACGGGTGTAGCGCTATTTTCGCGGCAAATTTGCGCGGATTCCAGGCCTTTCAAAGAGCAAATTCACCAGCGAAGCCAAGCACTCGCGAGGCGATGTTGATATAACCCAAATGGTTCAAATTGTCAAGTTCAACCCCTCCCTTTCAAGGGAGGGGCGACTCGCGGCACGCGAGCGGGGGTGGGTGCTTCGACATACACGGCGGCCTTGGCTGACTGCGGCAGTGGCAGCAGGCACGGCGGCGGCAGCACTTTGGCGCACCGTCGGAAGCACCCACCCCCGCTCGGGCAAGCGCCCGAGTCGCCCCTCCCTTGAAAGGGAGGGGTTACAGGAGGTGCAGCTGCGCGGGGCATGCCGTGTTCACCCGAGACCAGGTCTGGTGCAACCGTCGCGCCTGCGACATGATGCAGCCATGACAGATGGAGCCACCAAAATGCCCGACACGTCTGACGCATGGCCGCTACGGTCGCTGCTGCTCGCGGTGGTGGGGGCGGCTGTCGCGCTGGCGGTGCAGCAGCTTGTCGCGGTTGCGCCGGGCGGGCCGCCGACCGGCAATGCTCATCTGGCGCTGGCGACTTTGCTCGCGGTCGGCGGGGTTGCCTTTGGCTTTGTCGTCGAGCGCACGCGGCTGCACTGGAGCCTGGGCTTCGCCGCTGCCGCCGGCACCGTCATCGCGGCGGTGGTCTATTGGAACGGCGGCTGGGGCTACCCCGATAACTGGCGGCTGGTGTGCGCGGCGCTGACGGTGGCGATTGCCGCGCCGCTGTTCCAGGCGTGGCGCGATGCGCGCGCGCCGGGCGCGCCACGGTTCGCGCTGGCCTATCCCGCCGTCCACGACCACGCCTGGACCAATGTGCTGCTGTTTCTGGCGGCGCTGCTGTTTGTGCTTATCGTCTGGCTGCTGATGTTCCTGCTGTCGGCGCTGTTCAACCTGATCGGCATCGATGCGCTCGAAAAGCTGCTGCGCAACGACCAGTTCGGCGCGGTGCTGGTCGGCGGTGCGTTCGGCGGTGCGGTCGGGCTGTTGCGCGACCGCTCGGCGGTGCTGAGCACGTTGCAGCGCGTGGTGATGACGATCCTGTCGGTGCTGGCGCCGGTGCTGGCGGCGGGGCTGCTGCTGTTCCTGCTGGCGCTGCCGTTTACCGGGCTGGCGCCGTTGTGGCAGGCGACCAAATCGACGACGCCGATTTTGCTCAGCTGCATCATCGGCGCGCTGTTGCTGATCAACGCCGTCATCGGCGACCGGCCCGAGGAGGTGTCGCGGCTGGCGCTGTTGCGCTGGGCGGCGGCGGTGTTGGCGCTGGCGATGCTGCCGCTGGCGGCGATTGCCGCGGTGTCGACAGGCCTGCGCATCAACCAGTACGGCCTGACGCCCGACCGGCTGTGGGCGCTGGTGTTCATCGGCTTCGCTAAGGCCTACGGGCTGGCCTATCTGCTGGCGCTGCTGCGCGCGCGCGGTGGCTGGCCGGTGCGGGTGCGGATCGCCAATCTGCGGCTGGCGGTGGCGCTGTGCGGGGTGGCGCTGTTGCTGTCGACGCCACTGATCAATTTCGGCGCGATATCTACGCGCGACCAGCTGGCGCGGCTGGCGAGCGGCCGCACGCCGGCGGACAAGTTCGACTGGTCGGCGCTGCGCTTCGATTTTGGCGCATCGGGTGAAGCGGCGGTGAAGCGGCTGGTGACCGAAGGCAAGACGCCCGAAATCCGTGCGGCGGCAGCAGTGGCGATGAAGGAGCAAGACCGTTACAGGATGCGCGGTTTGCCGGCCAATCGAAGCGTCGCGGTCGGTATCGAAGAGCGGTTGATCATTCTGCCCAAAACTGCGGCCCTGCCGAAGGTATTGAGGAGCGACCTCTCATGGAACGTCAATTGCACGAAAACGGTGCGTTGCCTGCTCTACGTCGAGCCGGACGAAGCCAGTGCGACACTTGTGGGCCGAACAGGGGGCGTGGGCGAGATTTTTGTGGTCACTTATTATGTTGGCAAGGATGGATGGTCTTACACCAAGCCAGCAGAGCCAATCACCGAGTCCGAACGCAAGGCGAACGAAGCGCGTCTTGTTGCGGCATTTACCGCGCGCCAACTCGAAATCCGCACAGTGGAGCGGCGGCAAGTGTTTATCGGTGGCGAGGCTGTGGGCTATCCGTTCGAATAGGCCCTCGCTCTCCGTGACAGCCACAAAACTAGAGCGGCGACAAAAGTAAGCAAGTGGCGCGGGCAAAGCCCGCGCGTCGGACGGGTTCAGCGGCGTGATGGCCGCTGCCCCGCCGGCCGGCCTGGGGCGAGTCTCGCCCTAAGGGCAAATTCGCCGTTGGCAAATTTGCCCTTAGTTCTCGCCGCCCTGCGGCATGAACCTCATCGCCACCCCGTTCATGCAGTAGCGCTCGCCCGTCGGCGGCGGGCCGTCGGGGAAGACGTGGCCGAGGTGGCCACCGCACTGGCTGCAATGCACTTCGGTGCGGACCATGCCATGCGAGCGGTCGACGGTCAGCCCGACCGAGCCGGCGATCGGCGCGCCGAAACTGGGCCAGCCGGTGCCGCTTTCGAACTTGGTCGCGGTGGCGAACAGCGCGTTGCCGCAGCCGGCGCAGGCATAGCTGCCGTTGCGCTTTTCATAGTTGAGCGCGCAGGTGCCGGGGCGTTCGGTGCCGTGGCCGCGCAGCACGGCGTACTGGTCGGGATCGAGCAGCGCGCGCCACTCGGCATCGGTTTTCTGGATCGGGAATGTTTCGCTCATGACGGGTCTTTCGGTCGGGCGGGCGGTGAGGTTACACCGCACGCGAAATATCTTGCTGCGCAGTTTTGCGGCTTCGCTATCATGCGCGCCAGCCTGTCCCGCCGCAACCCGCGAGTCGACTTTGTGACCATCACCATCACGCCCAATCCCAACTATGTCCGCGTCAGCTTCGCTGGGCATGTCATCGCCGAAAGCATCCGCTCGCTGGTGCTGGTCGAAGGCGATGCGCCACCGGTCGTCTATATCCCGCGCGCCGATGTCGATTTCGACCTTTGCGCGCCGACCGACCATGTCACGCACTGCCCGCACAAGGGGGCGGCGGTGCACTA
>CALMPZ010000243.1 GCA_937871645.1 uncultured Polymorphobacter sp. | reverse complement strand
GTGGCTGGGGTCGCGACAACGGCCGCAGCAACGGCTGGGGCGGCGGTGGCTTCGGCGGCGGTGGCGGCTGGGGCGGCGGCGGTGGTTTTGGCGGCGGTGGCGGCGGCTTCGGCGGCGGCGGTTCGTCGGGGAGCTGGTAATGCCGTTTTCACCCGAAGAACGCGCGGCAATCGCCGATGCCATTGCCAGCGCCGAGCTCAAAACCAGCGGCGAAATCGTCTGCATCGTCGATGAAAAGCCGCACCGCTATATCGGCACGACGCTGACGCTGGCGGCGTTGCTGGCGTTCGTGCTGCCGCTCGCCGCGGTGTTGCTGGGTGCCGATCCGGCCCAGCTGGTGCCGGTCGATGTGTGGAGCACCGGTGACCCGCGGCTCGACATGGTGCGCGGCTTCGAAGCCTATGCGCTGGTACAGTTGCTGATTTTTCTGGGGCTGGCGGCATTGCTGTGGTGGACGCGGCTCGGCGCGCTGCTGACGCCGATGCCGATCAAGCGCGACCGCGTCCACCACACCGCGCTGGCGCAGTTCCGCGCGCGCGGGCTGGAGCGCACGCGCGACCGCACCGGCGTGCTGATTTTCGCCTGCATGTCGGACCATGTCGCCGAAGTCGTCGCCGATGCGGCGATCTACGAACGCGTCGAGCCCGAATTCTGGGGCAGCACGATCGTGGCGCTGCTCGATGGCATCAAGGCCGGCCGCACGGCGGATGGGCTTGTCGCCGCCGTCGGCCACGCCGGTGGCGCGCTTGCCGCGCATTTTCCACCGCGCGCCGACGACAGCGACGAGCTACCGAACCATCTGATCGAACTTTAAGCCGCACGGCCCTTTTTGAGCGCCGCAGCGGTCTCGGCGATGTGCTTGCCCTGGAAGCGTGCGCCGTCGAGATCGACCTTGCCGGGCTGGCGCGACCCGTCACCGGCGGCGATCGTGGTGGCGCCGTAGGGAGAGCCACCGACGATTTCGTCGCGCGACATCTGTTCCTGGAAGCTGTACGGCAGTCCGGCAATCAGCAGGCCGTGGTGCATCAGCACGTTGATCGTCGCGAGCAGCGTCGATTCCTGCCCGCCATGCTGTGTCGCGGTCGAGGTGAAGACACCGCCGACCTTGCCGATCAGCTTGCCCTGGAACCACAGCGCGCCGGTCTGGTCGAGGAAGTTCTTCATCTGCGCCGCCATGTTGCCGAAGCGCGTCGGCGTGCCGATGATGATCGCGTCATAGTCGGCAAGTTCGTCGACGGTGGCGACGGGGGCGGCCTGGTCGGTCTTGAAGTGCGACGCCGCAGCGACCTCGGGCGGCACGATTTCGGGGACGCGCTTGACCGTCGCAGTGACGCCGGCGACGCTGGCGGCACCTTCGGCAACGGCGTGCGCCATCGTTTCGATATGGCCGTAGCTGGAATAATAGAGCACGAGAACTTTGGTCATTTTCAGTCTCCTGATGGGGTTGCCGCGATCTAAGCGTTGCAGGAACCGCGACAAAGGGGCTTGCGCGCGAATATTCCTTGCGTAATTTGCAACAATGACGGGCCGGTTCGAAGATATGGAAGCGTTCGTGGCGGTGGCAGGCGCAGGCAGCTTCACCGCCGCTGCCGCGCGGCTGGGCGGCTCGACATCGCAACTGTCACGCCGCGTGACCGAGCTTGAAACGCGGCTCGGGGCGCGTTTGTTCCATCGCACGACGCGCACGCTGGCGCTCACCGAGGCGGGTGCGGCCTATCTCGAAGCCGCAACGCGGCTGCTCGACGATGCCCGCGCGGCCGAGGAAGCGGTGGCCGGCCTGCGCGGCGCGTTGACCGGCACCATCCGGCTGTCGGCGCCCTTGTCATTCGGCACCGATCATTTGGCGCCGGTGCTCTACGCGTTCATGGCGCTCCATCCGGCGCTCAGCATCGATCTGCTGCTCGATGACCGCAGCGTCGATCTGGTCGGCGAGGGTGTCGATCTCGGCCTGCGGGTCAGCGCGGCAATGGTCGATTCGGGGTTGATCTCGCGGGTGCTGCGGCCGGTCACGCGCGTCATCGTCGGCAGCCCGACGTATCTCGATGCGCATGGCCGTCCCGACCGGCCCGAGGCGCTGGCCGGTCACGCCTGCCTGATGTACCGCAATATGCCGGTGGCCGACCAATGGCGCTTCGCAACGCCCGACGGGATGCGGCAGTTTCGCGGCCCCGAGCGGCTG
This sequence comes from uncultured Polymorphobacter sp., assembly GCA_937871645.1. Lineage (GTDB taxonomy): Bacteria > Pseudomonadota > Alphaproteobacteria > Sphingomonadales > Sphingomonadaceae > Polymorphobacter_A. The sequence goes on along the minus strand of CALMPZ010000243.1, from coordinate 1,246 downwards.
CGCGCCGACAATGGCACGGTCATGCGCGGCGCCGTCATCGCCGGGCTGGGGCTTGCCGAGCTGCCCGATTTCATCGTCAGCACGGCGCTGGCCGATGGTCGCCTCGAATTGCTGCTGCCCGACCATCGCCTGCGAACGGCGGCGCTGCGGCTGGTCTATCCGCCGGCCGGACGGCTGTCGGCGAAGGTCCGCGCGCTCGCCGATTTCCTGACCGAACGCTTTGCTGCACAGGTTGCGCCATGAAAGCGAAAAGCAACCTCGGCCCGATGCTGATCGGCGCTGCCGGCCTCGCGTTTCTGTGCGCGATGGATGCGGTGATCAAATATCTCAACGCCGACCACGCCGTGCTGGTCGTGGTCATCGGGCGCTACCTGCTCGGCACCGTGCTGGCGCTCATGGTGTGGTGGGGCGCAGGGCGGCCGCGGCTGACCCGCGAGATGTGGCCGGCACATCTGTTGCGCGGCGCGATGATCGCCGCGTCGGCGTTCCTGTTCTATTGGTCGCTGACGGTATTGACGCTCGCCGAAGCGATCACGCTGTCGTTCATCGCGCCGCTACTGACCCCGCCGCTCGCCTGGGCGATGCTCGGCGAGCGCATGCGTTGGCAGAACTTCGCTGCCGGCGTGCTCGGCTTTGCCGGCGTGCTGGTGGCGGTGCAGGGCGCCAATATCAGCGGCGAAGCGCGCGCGCTCGGGCTGGCCGCGGTCATCGGCGCGTCGCTGACCTATGCGATGGCGCTCGTGCTGCTGCGCGCCCGCGCTGCCGCCGATGGCTCGGTGGTGGTGACGCTGATGGGGTCGCTGGTGCCGCTGTTGATGCTGGCCCCGGCGCTGGTATTCCTGCCCGCCGACCTGCGCGTCATGCCGGCGCTGTCGGCGCTACCGTGGTTCGTACTGCTCGGCCTGCTCGGCAACCTTGGCGTGCAGCTGCTCAGCCGCGCCTATGCCCGCGCCGATGCGCAGACGCTGGCGCCGATCGAATTCACCGCGCTGCCCTGGGCGGCGCTGCTCGGCTGGGCGTTCTTCGGCGAAGGCGTCGCGCCGGCAATCTGGCTCGGCGGCGGTATCATTGCCGCCGCCTGCCTGTGGTCGTCACGTGCTGGCGGGCCGGCGGCGGCGCATTGAAGCAAGGGCCTCCGGCGGGCAGGCCTGAGGCCTGCACCCGATTGATTTTTATACTTCGTCATCCCGGCGAAGGCCGGGACCCAGCTTCTTCTTGCTGTCGGTGAAAAGAAAGCTGGGTCCCG
>CALMPZ010000242.1 GCA_937871645.1 uncultured Polymorphobacter sp. | reverse complement strand
CCGCGACTGCCGCGCCGCAAGCCGGCGAGCGGCTGCGCGCCTGGCTCGCCGACGGGCGCCACGGCGACATGCTGTGGATGGCGGACACCGTCGACCGCCGCGCCAGCCCGCAAGGCTTGTGGCCCGAAGTGCGCTCGGTGATCATGCTCGGCACCAGCTATGCGCCGGCGCTCGATCCGCTGCGCCATGCCGGCCACCCCGACACCGGCGTCATCTCGGTCTATGCGCTCGGCAGCGACTATCACGACAGCATCAAGAAGCGCCTCAAGGCACTCGCCGGCTGGCTGGTCACCGCGGCCGGCGGCGGTGTGAAGGTCTTCGTCGATACCGCGCCGGTGATGGAAAAGCCGCTCGCCGCCGCCGCGGGACTCGGCTGGCAAGGCAAGCACACCAACCTCGTCAGCCGCGACCATGGGTCATGGCTGCTGCTCGGCGCGATCTACACGACATTGGATCTGGCCCCCGACACCCCCGCCCGCGACCGCTGCGGCAGTTGCTCGGCGTGCCAGTCGGCGTGCCCGACAAACGCCTTCCCCGCGCCGTACCAGCTCGATGCGCGACGCTGCATTTCCTACCTGACCATCGAACACAAAGGCCCGATTCCGCACGAGTTCCGGTCCGCTATCGGCAACCGCATCTACGGCTGCGACGATTGCCTCGCGGTCTGCCCATGGAACAAGTTCGCGCAAAGCTCGCACGACCTGACCTATCGCCCGCGCGCCGAACTCGTCGCCCCGGCGCTCGCCGACCTGCTGGCGCTCGACGATGCGGGGTTCCGCGCCATATTCGCAGGTTCACCGGTCAAACGCATTGGTCGCAATCGCATGGTTCGCAACGCCGCGATTGCAGCAGGAAACAGCGGCGATCCAACGCTGGTGCCGGTGCTACAAATGCTGGCCACTGATGAAGATGAGGTTGTCGCCGAAGCCGCTGGCTGGGCGCTCGCGCAGCTTAGCGCGGTGCCGCCTCGGGCGCCTTGAGCGTTTCATCGAGCCACTTTGAATCGAGCGTCGAACTCGGTGGCGGTGCCGGTTCGGGCGCCAGCGTTTCGGGGCCAACACCGTCGGCGGGGGCGCTGCCGGGGTCGATGCCATAGACCTGGTCATCGGGTTCGACGACCATGTCGGGCGCGGCGACTTCGGTGGTCCGGTCCGCCGGTGGCGTGCCCCCCACCGCGCGGCTCATATAGGCGGCAAAGGCGCGCGCCGGTGCGCGGCCGCCCGCCAGCCCCGGCACCGCGCGCGCATCGTCGCGGCCCATCCACACGCCGGTGGTCAACTCGCTGGTGAAGCCGAGGAACCAGCCATCCTTGTTCGAACTCGTGGTGCCGGTCTTGCACGCCAGCGGCCGGCCGATCTGCGCGGCGCGGCCGGTGCCGGTTTCGACCGCGGCCTTGAGCAGGTCGGTCATTTTCGCCGCAACATAGGGCGCGACCAGAATCCGCGGGTTGGCGGTTTCGCGTTCGTACAGCACGTCGCCATTGGCAGTCGCGATGCGGGTGATCGCATAGGGCCGGACCTCGTTGCCGTTCGCCGCGACCGCGGCATAGGCGGTGGTCATTTCGAGCAAGGTGACGTCCGAACTGCCGAGCGCCATCGCCGGGCGCCGGTCGATCGGCGTCGTCAGCCCGAAGCGCCGCGCGGTGTCAGCGACCGTATCGAAGCCGACACGCGCGGCAAGCTGCACCGCCACCGTGTTGACCGACTGCGCGAACGCCTGCCGCACCGTCATCGCGCCGAGGAACTTGCCGTTGCTGTTCTTGGGTGACCAGCCGTCGATGTTGACGGGTTCGTCGACAACGCGGTCATCGGGTTCGACGCCGTCCTCGAGCGCCGCGAGATAGACGAACAGCTTGAAGCTCGACCCCGGCTGGCGACGTGCGGCCACCGCGCGGTTGTAGTTCGACGTCACATAGTCGCGGCCACCGACCATCGCGCGCACGCCGCCGTCGCGTGCCATGCTGACCAGCGCGCCCTGCGCGCCGCCGGGGGTTTCAGTGGCAATCGCGGCTTCGGCGTCGCGCTGCATCGCCGGATCGAGCGTTGTCGATACGGTCAGCGAGGCGACCGATTCGTCGGTCAGTTCCTCGACTTGGGCGAGCACCCAGTCGGTATAATAGCGCACCCCCGAGGTGCGTTCCTGTGGTGCAAAGCGCAGCGTGCCGATGTCGGCGGCGGCCGCCTGTTCGGGCGAAATCGCGCCGCTGTCGGCCATCGTCGCGATGACCGTGGCGGCGCGGGACTTGGCGCGCACCGGATCGGCTGACGGCGCATAGCGGCTCGGCGCCTTGACCAGCCCGGCGATGATCGCGGCTTCCTCGAGGCTCAGCGTCGCCGCGCTGTGGCCGAAAAACTTGCGGCTCGCGGCGTCGATGCCATAGGCGCCGCCGCCGAAATAGACGCGGTTGAGATAGAGTTCGAGGATGGCATTCTTGGTGAACTTGCGCTCGATCGCGAGGGCCAGCACGACCTCGCGCAGTTTGCGGCTGTAGCTCTTGTTCGAGGTCAGGAATATGTTGCGCGCCAGCTGCTGGGTAATCGTCGAGGCGCCCTGGACGTTCGATCCGGCGCGCGCATTGACCACCACCGAACGCGCAATGCCGATCGGATCAACGCCGGGGTGGCTGTAAAAGCGCCGGTCCTCGACCGAAATCATCGCTGCGGTCATCGTCGCCGGAATCTGTTTGTACGGCAGCCACTGGCCATAAGAAGGTCCCAGCGCGGCAATCACGCTGTCATCGGCGCCGCGAATCTCGACGCTCTGCCCGTTGGGTGATGCCATCAGCTCGTCAAAGCCCGGCAGTGACGACATCGTCATCGCCACCGCAATCCCCAGCCCGATCAGCCCGAGCAGCGCCACCAGCGCCGCAAAACGCAGTAGTCCGCCGAAAAAGCCGCGCGAACGGCGACGCGGCGGCGTTTTGG
>CALMPZ010000241.1 GCA_937871645.1 uncultured Polymorphobacter sp. | reverse complement strand
GAACCACCGACACGGGGATTTTCAATCCCCTGCTCTACCCCTGAGCTACCCGGGCGCAACCGTCGCAAGCGCGGTGCGAGCGGCGGATTTAGTCTTGCCCCTCGCGCTTGTCCAGCCCGATATCATCGGGACCTGCAGGATCGCCCGGCAGCGCATAGCCGTCACCCAGCCAATTGAGCAAATCGCGGTCCTGGCAACGCGGCGAACAGAAAGGCGCAAACGCGGCCAAAGTGGGCCGGCGGCAGATCGGGCACTTGGCCTCAGCGGGGGATCGTGGCGACATGTCCGGCCGCGGTAGCGATTGCGGGGTCCACCTGCAAGCGCACGCGTGCGCCGCAGCGCCGTTCGAGCTCGTCGGTGAGGTCGGCGCGCGCCGTCAGCCAGTCGATGACTGGCGGCGCTGCCGTCAGCACGCGGTCGCCGGCGCCGACCGCACGTTCGCCGGCGTGCAGCAGCGCCAGTGCGGCACTGGCGACGGGCGTGGCGCGCAGCAGCTCGACCAGCGAGGCGCGTAGCCGCGGACGGACGATCTGGACGAAACCGAAGCCGTTGACCGCGGTGCGCTCGAACGGTTTGGGCAAAGCCGCATCGAGCAATTCGCCGATGCGGGTGCGCACGCCCTTGTCGGCCACAGTCGGGAAATCGATGCCGATCGAGCCGGTAATATCGAAACAGCGAATCGCGGCGGCGGCGGCTTCGGCCGCGGCTAGCGCTAGAATGTCGGGTGAAGCGGCGCCATCGACATCGATGACCGTCATCGCGGGCGTCGGCGATATTGTCAGCAAGCCGTGTGAAAACGGCACATGACCGCTGGTCGCGGCTTCAAGCGTTTCGCTCCAGCCCGCTTCTTCGAGCCGGTCGGCACCGTAGCCGCTGGTTTCAGTGACCGGCAGGCCGCGCGCGTGCAGTCGCGCCACAAGGTCAGGGCCATGGCTGATTCGCCCCGGCCCGCGCATCGCGCCGGCGCGCGCCGCGACCTTTGCGAGTCGCAGCCGCCCGGCTTCAGGAATCGCCTCGCGCACCACCTCGACGCGCACCAGCGCGCCTTCGGTCAATCCAGCGGGTAGCGGTTCGAGCAGCGCTTCGGCGTCACCGGCCAGCACGATGCCGCGCACGCCGGGCACGAGGATTTTCGCCAACCGCGCCGCCCACAGGTCACCGGCGCGCAAGCCGCCGTCATCGCGTTCGACATGCGCCTCAATGACGGTTTCGCCATCGAGCAC
>CALMPZ010000240.1 GCA_937871645.1 uncultured Polymorphobacter sp. | reverse complement strand
ACCAGCATCATCATGCAGATTTCGGCGCGGCTGATCGTCAACCGCGCGGCGTTCAAGACCAATCCGGCGGTGGTGCCGCTGGTCGAAAAGTTCCGCCGGGCGGTGGCCGATGCAGCGGCTTGACGCCCGCGACGCGGGGTTCGCTGCGGCTTTCACTGCGCTGGTCGAAGCACGCCGCGAGAGCGATGCCGGCGTCGCCGCCGACGTCGCTGCAATCATCGCCGATGTTCGCACACGCGGTGACGCAGCGCTGTTCGCGCTAACGGCGAAGTTCGACCGAATCGATCTTGCCGCCACCGGCATCGAAGTCAGCGCCGCCGACATCGCTGCCGCACGCGCGCAAGTCCCCGCCGAAACGCTCGCCGCGCTTGAACTCGCTGCAAACCGCATCCGCGCCTTCCACGCTGCACAGCGCCCCGCCGATCATGACGCCACCGATGCCGCAGGCGTGCGCGCCGGCTACCGCTGGTCGGCGGTCGAAGCTGCCGGGCTGTATGTGCCGGGCGGGCTGGCAAGCTATCCGTCATCGGTGCTGATGAACGCGATTCCCGCCAAGGTCGCCGGTGTCGAGCGGCTGGTGATGGTGACGCCGACGCCGAATGGCCGGCTCAACCCGCTGGTGCTCGTCGCGGCCGAACTCGCCGGCGTCGACAAGGTCTATCGCATCGGCGGCGCGCAGGCGGTGGCGGCGCTCGCCTACGGCACCGCCAGCATCGCGCCCGTCGACAAGATCGTCGGCCCCGGCAACGCCTGGGTCGCCGAAGCCAAGCGCCAGCTTTACGGCACCGTCGGCATCGACATGGTCGCCGGCCCCAGCGAGATCGTCGTCGTCAGCGACGCCAAGTCGAACCCCGAATGGGTTGCCGCCGACTTGCTGAGCCAGGCCGAGCATGACCGCACCGCGCAATCGATCCTGATCACCGACTCAGTCGAGTTTTCCAAGGCTGTGGAAGCGGCGGTCGAACGGCAGCTTGGCATGCTGTCCACCGAGGCGACAGCGCGCGCCAGCTGGGACGCGTTCGGGGCGATCATCATCGTACCCGATTTTGACGCGGCGCTGCCGCTGATCGACCGGCTGGCGCCCGAGCATATCGAGCTGATGGTCGATGCCCCCGATGCGCTGTTTGCCCGTATTCGCCATGCCGGCTCGGCATTTCTCGGGCGCCACACCCCCGAGGCGGCAGGCGACTATGTCGGCGGTCCTAACCATGTTCTGCCGACCGGACGGCGAGCGCGATTCTCGTCGGGGCTGTCGGTCACTGACTTCATGAAGCGCACGACTTTTCTCGACTGTGGCGCTGCCGGATTGGCCGCGATCGGGCCGGCGGCGGCAGTGCTGGCGGACGCCGAAGGGCTGCCAGCGCACGCGCTGTCGGTAAGAATCAGGCTTTAGGAGCCTCCGGCGGGCAGGGGTGACCCCTGCACCCATTTGTTTGTCGTCGCGACCTTGGCTAATGTAGCGCCAACCCAATATTCGGGTGCAGGGGTCACCCCTGCCCGCCGGAGGCCCTTCATCAATGGACTTAGCATGACCACCGGCAAACACATCCTGCTCGACCTGCTGGCGAGCGAGGGCGTCGACATCATTTTCGGCAACCCCGGCACCACCGAATTGCCGCTGATGGACGCGATGGTCGTCGAAAAGCGCATCCGCTACATCGTCGGCCTCAACGAGGTCATCGTCATGGTGATGGCCGACGGTTACGCGCAGGCATCGGGGCGGCTGGCGGTGTGCAACCTCCACGCCGCGCCCGGTCTCGGTAACGCGATGGGCATGCTCTACAACGCCAAAAAGGCCGGTTCGCCGGTGCTGGTCACGGCGGGGCAGCAGGACACCACCATCGCGCTGACCGAGCCGTTGCTGTGGGATGATTTGGCCACGATGGCGCGGCCGCTGTGCAAATGGTCGTATGAGGTGACGCGGCTCGAAGACCTGCCGCGCGCCGTCCGCCGCGCCGCCAAAGTCGCGCTGACGCACCCGACAGGGCCGGTTTTCCTGTCGATTCCGGGCGATTTACTGACCAATTCGATCGATAATCTCGATCTTTTGGCACCAACACGCGTCGCTTCGGGCGTTCGTGGTGACACCGCCGCGATCAACTTTGCGGCTGAAATGATCGCGCACGCGCAGAACCCGGTGATCTTCGCCGGTGACGCGGTGCCGCGCGGCGACGCCTATGCCGAACTCGCCGAACTCGCCGAACTGATCGGTGCGCCGGTGTATCTCGAGGGCATGGCGAACACCGCCGCCTTCCCGGCGTCGCACCGGCTCTACGGCGGCAGCATCCCGCGGATGACGCCGGCGTATCGCGCCGCTTTGAAGGACCACGACCTCGTCATCTCGGTCGGCGCCGACCTGCTGACGCAGTCGCAAGCCGCCGGCGTCGAGGCGCTGCCGCTCGGCATGCCGCTCGTCCATATCGACACCGACGTCTGGGAGATCGGCAAGAACTTCCCCGCCGCCGCCGCCATCCTCGGCGAGCCCAAGACAACACTGCCGGACCTCAGCAGCGCGGTCGCCAGCCTGATGGCGCCCGCGACCGACCGCGCCGACGCCGTCGCCGCCAAGCTCGCCGCAACCAAGGCCGCACTGGTCGCCAAGGCCGAAGCCGAGGCGCACCTGCTGCCGCTGCGCCCGCTGCCGGTCATCCACGCCATCGGCCAGTTGCTCCCCGACGACGCCATCGTCATTGAGGAAGCACTGTCGAGCGGCATGAACTTTATCCGCCACCTGATCCCCTCGAACCACCCCGACAGCTATTTCGGCATGCGCGGCGGCGGCATCGGCATGGGGCTGCCGCAAGCCATCGGCGCCGCACTCGCCAAACCCGGCCGGCCGGTCGTGGCGCTGTCGGGCGACGGCAGCGCGATGTATTCGGTCCAGGCGCTATGGACCGCCGCGCACTACCGGCTGCCGGTGATCTTCGTCATCCTCAACAACCGCAGCTACCGCATCCTCAAGCAACGCACCCGCGCCATCGGCGACCACAGCGCCCGCGAAGACACGTTCGTCGCGATGGACTTCACCGACCCGCCGATCGATTTCGTCATGCTCGCCGAAGCGCAGGGCGTTGCCGCGGTCCGCGTCGAAACGCTCGATGGGCTGCGCGAGGCGTTGACGCGGGGGCTGTCGGCGAATGCGCCGTTGCTGATTGATGTGGTGATGGACAGCACAGTCTAAGGGCCTCCGGCGGGCAGGGGTGACCCCTGCACCCGATTTTTCTTCACCTCTCCCTTCAGGGGAGAGGTCGACTCGCGCCGGGGCGCGAGCGGGTGAGGGCTTGTAGGACACAGCCCATACCCCAGGCGCGACGCGCTTCCAGAATTAGAACGTCGCGCCGGTGGATGGCGATGGCGCTGTTACAAGCCCTCACCCGCTCGGCCCCCGGGCCGAGTCGGCCTCTCCCCTGAAGGGAGAGGCGAAGACTGCTTGAAATCGCGGCGCGGCGATCGCACCTGCACGTTGCATGACCGACGCCTCCCCTCGCCGCTTCGGCATCGCCGTGATCGTGATCGCTGTGCATGTGACGTTGCTCGCCCTGCTGTTGCGGTCGGTCGTGCCGGTCGCCGCGCCACCAGCGCCGGCGATCGAGTTGGCCAATATTGCTGTGCCACCCCCCGTGCCGCCGCCGCCTGCCGCAGCTGCCGGCACGCCCGCCAAAGCCGCCAAGTCGGCACCGGCGCCTGCTGCACCGCCGCCAGTGGCACCGGCTATCGCGGCAGCGCCGATTGCCGCTGCGGGTGCAGGCAACACCGGCACCGCAGCCAACGCAAGCGGCTCGGGCAATGGCCGCGGCGGCGGCATCGTCCGCGCGCGCTGGTCAAGCGGCAGCATCAGCAACCGCGACTATCCGAAGGCGGCACGCGCCGCAGGCGTTGGCGGCGCGGTCACGGTGCATTTCGACGTGCGGGCTGACGGTGGCGTCGAGCATTGTCGGGTGGTGGCCTCAAGCGGCTCCGATTTGCTCGATGAAACGACGTGCCGGCTGATCGAAGCCCGCTTCCGCTACGTCCCGGCGCGCGACGACACCGGCGCCACCATCACCGACATCGCCGGCTGGCGCCAGGACTGGTGGCTAGGCGCGCCCCACTAGTGGGTGCAGGCCTCAGGCCTGCCCGCCGGAGGCCCTACAAAAACGAATGCGGATCGATATCCACCGCGACCCGCACCGCGCTGGGCACTTCGATGCCGCCGAGCCAGCCGCGAATCATCCCCTGCACATCGGCGCTGCGGCGGGCGTGGACGAGCAGCCGGAATCGGTAGCGGCCGCGCAGCATCGACAGCGGCGCGGGGGCGGGGCCGAGGACATTGATGCCGTCGATTTTGGGGGCGGCGCGGCCGATGGCGCGGGCGGTGGCGCTGGCCTGGGCTTCGTTGGGACCGGAAATGATGATCGCGGCGAGGCGGCCGAACGGCGGCATGCCGAGGTCTTCGCGTTGCGCGGTTTCGGCCGCGTAGAAGCCTTCGGCATCGTAGTTGACCAGCGCCTGCATGACGCGGGCTTCAGGTTGGTGGGTTTGCAGGAGGACGCGGCCAGGTTTGGCACCGCGACCGGCGCGGCCCGACACCTGCGCGATTTGCTGGAAGGTGCGCTCGCCGGCGCGCAGGTCGCCGCCGGCGAGGCCGAGATCGGCGTCGACGACACCAACCAGCGTCAGGTTGGGGAAGTGGTAGCCCTTGGTGACCAACTGCGTGCCGATGAGGATATCGATGTCACCGGAATCGACTGACGCGATGAGCGCGGCGGCGCGCGCCGGTGAGTAGATGGTGTCCGACGTCACCAGCGCGACGCGCGCATCGGGGAGGACTGCTGCCACTTCTTCGGCGACGCGTTCGACACCGGGGCCGCATGGCACCAGCATCCCCTCCGCGCCGCATGCCGGGCAGGCCGGTGGCGGCGGCGTTTGATAGCCGCAATGGTGGCACATCAGCCGCTGCGTCAGCCGGTGCTCGACCATCCAGGCGGTGCATTGCGGGCATTCGATGCGCTCGCCGCACGCGCGGCATAGCGTCATCGGTGCGTAGCCGCGGCGGTTGAGGAACAGCAGCGACTGTTCGCCGATCGCCAGATTGTGGCGCAGCGCCGCGAGCAATGGCGGGCTGATCCAGCGGCCGCGTGCCGGTTGGTTGGTGCGCAGGTCGATGGTGTCGATGTCGGGAAGCTGTGCGCCGCCGAAGCGGCTGGGTAGCTTGAGTTCGGTGTAGCGGCCGCGTGCGACCTGGACGCGGGTTTCGATGGCGGGTGTGGCAGTGGCGAGAATGATCGGGATGGCTTCGGCCTGTGCGCGCATCACCGCGACGTCGCGGGCATGGTAGCTGACGCCGTCTTCCTGCTTGAAGCTCGCTTCATGCGCTTCGTCGATGACGATCAGGCGCAGGTTGACGAACGGCAGGAACAGCGCCGAGCGCGCGCCGACCACCACCCGCGCGCTGCCATCGGCAACGGCACGCCAGGCCCGCCGCCGCTCGCTGGCCCAACACTGACCCGGTCGGCAGTGAACGTCGC
>CALMPZ010000239.1 GCA_937871645.1 uncultured Polymorphobacter sp. | reverse complement strand
GTCGTCCTTGGCGACCAACATGTTTCGATTACCGGCAAGTCGGTCGATCAGGGCTCGAGCGGCACCGTCGGTGTCGTGGTCGCCGCCGCACTGTTCTGGCCGGCGATGCCGTTCATTACCGGCAAGAGCGCCGAAGTGCCGGCAGGCACCACCTTGACCGGCTATATCGAAAACGACTTGCCGCTGGTTGCTGCTGCGGCCCCGACGCCGGCACCCGTCGCGCCTCTGGTTATTCCGGTTCAGCCGGCAGCGACGACTGTCGCCACGGCGCCTGCGGCAATTGCGCCGGTTGTCCAGCCGGCCGCAGCGGCCGCCAAAGCAACCGCTATACCGACCAAATAGCGCCGCGCCACCCGCTCAATAAGGGTCGGGCATATAGGCGTCGTCGGCGCGGTCGCTGAACTTTGTCGTGCTTTTGTGGAAGGTCAGCGGGACGGCGCCGGTCGAGCCGTGGCGCTGTTTCGCCACGATGACTTCGGCGAGGCCGAACAGTTTTTCGGCGCGTTCGAGCCATTTGGCGTGCTTTTCGACATCCTCGACATCGGGCTGCTTGAGCGAGTGGTAATATTCCTCGCGGTAGACGAACAGCACGATGTCGGCGTCCTGCTCGATGGTGCCCGATTCGCGCAAATCCGCCAGCTGCGGGCGCTTGTCCTCGCGGTTTTCGACCGCACGGCTGAGCTGCGACAGCGCCAGCACCGGAATCTGCAGTTCCTTCGCCAGCGTCTTGAGACCGCGGGTGATTTCCGAAATTTCCTGCACGCGGTTCTCGTTCGACGCGCGCGCCGACCCCTGCAGCAGCTGCAAATAGTCGACGACGATCAGCCCGATACCCTTCTGGCGCTTCATCCGTCGCGCCCGCGTGCGCAGCGCCGCAATGGTCAGCGCCGGCGTGTCGTCGATGTAGAACGGCAGCTCCGACAGCGCGCCGGCCGCCCGTGCCAGGCTGTTGAATTCGGCCTGTGAAATCTTGCCCATGCGCAGGCTTTCCGAATTCACGCCCGATTGTTCGGCGAGCACGCGCGTGGCCAGCTGGTCGGCGGACATTTCGAGGCTGAAGAACGCCACGCCGGTACCGCTCGATTCGGCTTCGGGGATGCCGTCGGCGATGTCGCGCATGAAACGCTGCGCCGCGGCAAAGGCGATGTTGGTGGCGAGCGCGGTCTTGCCCATCGCGGGACGGCCGGCGAGGATGACGAGGTCGGATTTGTGCAGCCCGCCGATCTTGGCGTTGAGCCCGTCGAGGCCGGTGGTGTAGCCCGACAGATGCCCGCCCGATTTCATCGCGCGCTCGGCCATGCCGATGGCTTCCTTGGTCGCCTGGCGGAAGGTCTTGACCGATCCCGCGACCTCGCCCTGCTCGGCGACATTGTACAGCGCCAGTTCGGCGCTTTCGATCTGCGTCAGCGGCGGGATGTCCGAGCCGGTGTCGAACGCCGAGGTCGCCATGTTGCGGCCGACCGAAATCAGCTCGCGCAGCAGCGCCAGGTCATAAATTTGCGACGCAAAGTCCTTCGCCGCGATCAGCGCCGCCGACTGGCTGGTGAGTTCGGCCAGATAGCCGGTACCGCCGATTTCGAGCATCGCCGGATCGGCATCGAACAGCGGCTTCAGCGTCACCGGATTGGCGACCATGTTGCGCACCACCAGCCGGACGATCGCGTCATAGATTCGGCCGTGCAGCGGTTCGTGAAAATGTTCGGCACGCAGCTTGAGCTGGACATCCTCGACCAGCCGGTTGTCGATCATCATCGCGCCAAGCAACGCCGCTTCGGCTTCGATGTTGTGCGGCAGCACGGTCGCATCGGGGGCAGGCACGGCGCGCAGGGGAATGGCTGGATTCATATGTCCAGTGTCGCCGATTTCGGTGCCGGCGACAATGCGGCCGGATGATTTGGTCTGGATGGAACGGTGGATAAGTGCGGGACAGGCTGGGGGCAGATCGGCCGCTGCGGCGCGGGCGTGACGCCTGCGCCCACCGCAACATTTCGGGCATACCGTTGATTTACGGGCGGTGACACGCTGGCCGCACGCGTCTATGACCGAAGCCCATGCACCGTCTTGGCCATATCGATACGTGGATCTTCGATCTCGACAACACGCTGTATCCGGCGCGGAGCAATTTGTTCGCGCAGATCGATGTCAAAATGGGGCGCTATATCAGCGACTTGCTGGGTGTGGATGCCGAAGCCGCGCGCGTGGTGCAAAAGAATTATTTCCACAGCCACGGCATGACGCTCAAGGGCCTGATGGACGAACATGCCGTCGACCCGCACCACTTCCTCGATTTTGTCCATGATATCGACGTTTCAGTGGTCGAACATGACGCGCAACTGGTCGAGGCGATTGCCGCGCTGCCAGGGCGCAAGCTGGTGTTCACCAACGCCGACATTCCCTATGCGGCGCGCGTGCTCGACCGCCTCGGCCTCGCCCACGCCTTCGAAGTCATCCACGACATCCACGCCACCGGCTATCTGCCCAAACCCGACCCGCGCGCCTATGCCGGGCTGTGCGATGCCTATGGAATCGACCCGGCGCGGGCGTTGTTTGCCGAAGACATGGCGCGCAACTTGCCACCGGCGCACGCCATCGGCATGACGACTGTGTGGATCAACAACGGCTCCGAACAGGGGCCGGGCGCTGACTTGGCGGCGTTCATCGATTTCGAGATTTCTGACCTGAGCGACTGGCTGCATGCCGTCGCCGCGACACTGGAGACCAACGCATGACCGCATTGCAGCCGATCATCGAAGCCGCCTGGGAAGTCCGCGACACGCTGTCGGCGTCGACCGACGGCAGGGTGCGTGGTGCCGTCGAGGCGATCATCGAACGCCTCGACGAAGGCACGCTGAGCGTCGCCACCGGCCACGACCATGGCTGGGTCGTGCACGAATGGATCAAAAAGGCGGTGCTGCTGTCGTTCCGCCTCAACGACATGGAAATGATCGCCGGCGGCCCCGGCGGCGCGCACTGGTGGGACAAGGTGCCGTCGAAGTTCAGCAACTGGAACGCCGGGGACTTCCGCAAAGCCGGCTTCCGCGCCGTGCCGGGCAGCATCGTCCGCCGCGGCGCGTTCATTGCGCCGGGCGCCGTGCTGATGCCGTGCTTCGTCAACATCGGTGCCAGCGTCGGTGAAAACACCATGATCGACACCTGGGCCACCGTCGGCAGTTGCGCGCAGATCGGCGCCAACGTCCACCTTTCGGGCGGCGTCGGCATCGGCGGCGTGCTCGAACCGTTGCAGGCCGCCCCGGTCATCATCGAGGACGATTGCTTCATCGGCGCGCGCTCCGAAGTCGTCGAAGGCGTCCATGTCGAACGCGGCGCGGTGCTGTCGATGGGCGTGTTCCTGTCGTCAACCACCAGGATCATCGACCGCAACACCGGCGAAATCTTCGTCGGCCGCGTCCCGGCCTATTCGGTCGTCGTCCCCGGCTCGATGCCCGGCAAGCCGCTGCCCGACGGCACACCTGGGCCGCACCTGTCATGCGCTGTCATCGTCAAGCGCGTCGATGCGCAGACGCGCGCGAAGACGGCGATTAACGAGCTGTTGCGCGATTAGGGGTTAAGGGCCTCCGGCGGGCAGGCCTCAGGCCTGCACCATTTGTTTTTGGGCGCGCCCTATTGTTCAGGTGCAAACTAGTTTGATATCGAACTAGTTTCGCGAATATGCCTGTACCCGTAAAGACTGACCACATTCACGCTGTGTAGGCAGCGTTTGCACCGCGGGGAATCGCACCCTCCAGCCACACAAACGCACCGATTCCAGCACTATCCCAAACAAAATGGTGCAGGCCTGCGGCCTGCCCGCCGGAGGCCCTTGAACCTAAGGCGTCAGCACCATCTTCAACGCCCCCGACGCCCGGCTATCGAACGCCGCATAGGCGTCGCTACCGGCGCTCAAAGGCAGCGTGTGGCTGATATAGCGTTCGGGTTTGAGGCGGCCCGATTGCACCAGCGGGATCAGTGCCGGCCATTCTTCGGGGACCGAGCAGGTGCCGATGCGGAAGGTCAGCCCGGCAGCGAAGGCGCGTTCGAGCGGGAAGGCGAAGCGCCGCGATTGCTGGACGCCGATGACCGACACGGTGCCGCGTCGCGTCACCAGCCGCAGCGCCAGATCGACGGTGGCGTCATGGCCGACGGCTTCGATGACGCAATCGACCTTGCGGCCGTGGGTGGCTTCGCGGATGTGTTCGAGGGCTTCGTCGGGGGATAGCGCGATGGCCCCCGACTGCGTGGCCAGCGCGCGGCGTTCGGCGATGGGATCGATGGCGAAGACGACGCCGGCGCCCATGACGAAGGCGCTGTCGACCGCCATGAGGCCAATCGGGCCGAGGCCGATGACTGCGACGCTGCTGCCGGGGCGGATATCGGCGTTGCGCGCGCCGAACCATGCGGTGGCGAGCGCGTCGGTCATCATCAGCGCCTGGTCGCGGCTGATGCCTTCGGGAATCTTGACGGCGTTGGCATCGGCGGCGGGCACGCGAAACGCTTCGGCCTGTACGCCCTGCAGCTTGGCCGACAGTCCGTAGCAGCCACCGGCGCTCGTTTCGCAGCCGATGACATTACCCGACAGGCACGACCGGCAGGCGCCGCAGCCGACGGCGGCGGGCATCATCACCTTATCGCCGACCTTGAGCCGGTTGACGCCGCGGCCGATCTCGACGACTTCGCCGACGGCTTCATGGCCGACGCAGAAGCCGAGATCTTCGGAAAAGCCGTGGCCGTGGTAGATGTGCAGGTCGCTGCCGCAGATCGAGCAGGCATCCATTTGAATGATCGCGTCGCGGTCGGATTCGAGGCGCGGGTCGTCCATGCTGTCGAAGCGGATATCGCGTTCGCCGAAGTAGCGCAGCGCCTTCATGGGTCAGATCTCCAGCCGGTAGAATTTTGTCGCGCTGCCCGCATAAAGCGCGGCCTTTTCGGATGCCGATGCGCCCGCGGTGATGCGCTTGAAGGCGTTCCACAGCGTCGGGTAATCGGCGCCCCAGCGGTCGACGGGGAAGTTGCTTTCGAACATGCAGCGGTCGGCACCGAACGCGTCGATGCAGGTTTCGATATACGGCCGCCACAGTTCGGCGAGCGTGCTCGATGACGGGCGCACATCGGGGCCCATGCCTTCAAAGCCGACGAACGGCATCGCCAGTCCGCCGAGCTTCATCATCACGTTCGGGCAGGCGGCGAGCGCGCGGATGCTGGCTTGCCACGTGGCAAAGCGCTCGTCGCGGCGGCCGGCGTATTTACCCAGCCCGAGCGGCGTGCCGACATGATCGACGACCATCGCGACATCGGGAAAAGCGCGCGCCAGATCGGCGGCGCCGGGCAATTGCGGTTCGACCACCCACAGGTCGAGCGACAGCTTACGCGCGGCGAAATGAGCGACGGCCTTGCGGACATTGGGGTCGGTGGTCAGGTCCGGCGCCGCGTGCGCCAGCGGGCCAAGCACGACCGGGTCGGGGTCATGCGCCATCATGTGGCGGATGCCGCGGAAGCGTCCGTTCCCAGCTGCGATATGCGCGTCGAGCACTGCAGCAACGCCGTCGCCCAAGCCCAGATCGGCATGGCCAACGATTCCGGCGCACGCGCGCATCGCGCCGTAGACGCCGCTCGCCGACATGGCGGCGACACCGTTGACGAACTCGGTTTCGCCCACCGGCTTGAGTGCGTCGGGGCCGCTGGCGCGGTAGAAGGCGCCGCACTGGACGAACACCGTGGCGATGACGTTGTGCCCCGACCCGGTGTCGGCGAGCAGCTCGTCGAGCAGGTAGCGCGGGCTTTGGCGCAGGATCGCGTCGAACGGGTGCGTCTGCGCCGGCAGGTGCGCCAACCGCATGCGCCAGTCCCAGAGATGGTGGTGCGGATCGACGATCGGCAGTTCGGGTTCGAGGATGGTTTCGCTCATATCTTGCTCTCCCGGCCTTCCCAGAATGGCGCGCGCAGCTTGCGCTTGAAAATCTTGCCTGAGTCCTCGCGCGGCAGGTCGGCGGCGAAGTCGATGCGGCGCGGCACCTTGAACCCCGCCAGCCCGCGGCGCAGTTCGGCGCGCAAGCTGTCGGCGTCGAGCGTCACGCCGGGCATCGGCTGCACCACCGCCATGACGCTTTCGCCGAACTCCTCGTCGGGGATGCCGAACACCGCGCAATCGGCGACGCCGGGCATCTTGTGCAGCTCGGCCTCGATTTCGGCGGGGTAGATGTTGGCGCCGCCCGAAATGATCATGTCGTTCTTGCGGTCGCACAGATACAGGAAGCCGTCGGCGTCGAAATAGCCGATGTCGCCGGGCGTGATGAGGCCGGCCTTTTCCATCGCGGCGCGTTTTTCGGGCGCATTGCGATAGGTGAAATCGGCGGCATTGCGGCCGCGCCCGATGACTTCGCCGATGGTGCCGGCGGGCACGTCATTGCCGGCGTCATCGACAACGCGGACATCGATGCCGGGCATGACGCGGCCGACCGAGCCGGGGTGCGCGAGCCATTCTTGCGCCGTCAGGTTGGTGACATTGCCCATTTCGGTCGAGCCGTAATATTCGTTGATGACAGGCCCCCACCAGTCGATCATCGCGCGCTTGACCGGCGGCGGGCAGGGTGCGGCGGCGTGGGTGACATAGCGCAGCGAGCTGAGGTCATATTTGCCACGCACCTCGGCGGGCAGGCGCAGCAGCCGGTTGAACATGATCGGCACCATGTTGAGGTGCGTGATGCGCTTTTCCTCGATCAGCTTGAGCAGCCCTTCGGCGTCGAAGCGGGGCACGATGACGACATTGGCACCGGCGCGGATCGAGAACCCCGAATGGGCGTTGGGCGCGGCGTGGTAGACCGGCCCGACGACCGCGGTGACGATTTCGGCGGGATCGCGCCGGCCTTCGAGATAATCGGTGTAACCGTATGACCAGCCGAGCATCCGCGTTGTGGCGGCCGCCTGTTCGGGCGTGAAGGTGTCGCGCCACACGCCCTTGGGCCGGCCGGTGGTGCCCGATGTGTAGATGATCGTGCTCGGCGCGACTTCGGGTTCGCGCGCCCAGGGCGCGGCCTTGTCGAGCAGTTCGTGCCACACCGGCAACCCCGGCGGCAGGTCGCCCGACACGCCGTACGCCGACTGGATTTCGGGGGGCGTCGCAACCACCACGACCTTGAGGCCTTCGGGGATGGCGGCGGCAATCGGCGGCAGCAGATCGGCGTGGATGAGCAGCAGCTTGACGCCGCTGTCGCGCAGCAGATAGCCCGCCTCGTCAGGGGTGTAGTGCCAGTTGACCGGTACCGGATAGACGCCGAGCAAACCGGCGCCGAAGCTCGCTTCGAAAAACGCGAGGTCGTTGCGCAGATACAACGCAACGCCGTCGCCCTTTTGAATACCGAGTCCGGCAAGCACGGTGGCCGCGCGCGCGACGCGGTCATTGAACTCCGCCGCGCTTAAAGTGCGGTCACCGCTGCTCACCCAACCCATGACGTCCTCCCCAACGATGACGCGTCTAGCGCGCGTTCATCGCATTATATTCGCGGATCTTTTGCTTGCCGAGTTGCGACATGTGCACCTCGTCGGGACCGTCCGCCAGCCGCAGGAAGCGGTTCAGCGTGAAGAAGCCCGCGACGACGGTGTCATCGCTGACGCCCATGCCGCCGTGCGCTTGAATGGCGCGGTCGGTGACGGTCTGCGCCATTTGCGGGGCGACGACCTTGATCGCGGCAATCAGGTCCTTGGCGACGACATTGCCGAAGCGGTCCATCTGGTCGGCGGCCTTGAAGGTCAGCAGCCGCGCCATTTCGATCTCGCAGAACGACTTGGCGACATCCTGGCGGATGCTGCCCTGGTCCGACAGCTTCTTGCCGAACGCGACGCGGTTTTCGACGCGGCGCGCCATGATTTCGAGCGCGCGCTGCGCCTGGCCGATCGAACGCATGCAGTGGTGGATGCGGCCCGGCCCGAGGCGGCCCTGCGCGATCTCAAAGCCGCGCCCCTCGCCGAGGATGAGATTGCCGGCCGGCACGCGGACGTTTTCGAAGCGCATCTCGGCCTCGCCACCCGGGGAGTTCTTCGAGCCGAACACCGTGAGGTTGCGCACGATGGTCACGCCGGGCGTGTTCGCCGGCACGATGATCGTCGAATGCTGACGGTGGCGCGGGTTGTCGAGCAAGGTCTTGCCCATCACCAGCAACAGGCTGCAACGCGGGTCCATGACGCCGGAAATCCACCATTTGCGGCCGTTGAGGACATAATCGTCGCCGTCGCGCAGGATGGTCAGTTCGATGTTGGTGGCGTCCGAAGATGCAACCTGCGGCTCGGTCATCACATAGGCCGAGCGGATCTCGCCGGCGAGCAGTGGCTTCAGCCACATCTGCTGCTGTTCGGGCGAGCCGTATTTGGCCAGCACTTCCATGTTGCCGGTGTCGGGCGCGGCGCAGTTGAAGACCTCCGACGACCATGGCGCGCGGCCCATGATTTCGGCGAGCGGGGCGTATTCGAGGTTGGTCAGTCCGGGGCTCCACGCGCCATATTCGTGCGGCAGGAACAGGTTCCACAGGCCTTCCTTGCGCGCCAGTGCCTTGAGTTCCTCGATCTTCGGCCACGGCTTCCACAGATTGGCGGGGTCGACGACCCACTCGTGATGCGCGTCTTCGTTCGGGTAGATGTGCTCGTCCATGAAGGTTTCGAGCTTGGCGATCAGCGCCTTGACCTTCTCTGTGTGTTCAAAATTCATGATGCGTCCTTGATGCGATTACAATGACAGTCCGCCGTCGACGATCAGCGTGTGACCGGTGACGTACGAAGCAAGCGGTGAAGCGAGAAAAATGGCGGCGCCGGCCATGTCGGCGGGCGTGCCCATGCGGGCCTGCGGGATGGCGCGCAGCGCGCCTTCGCGGCGCTGCGGGTTTTCGGTGGTGACCTTGGTCAGCTTGGTATCGACCAGCCCCGGCGCCAGCCCGTTGACGCGGATGCCGTCCTTCGCCCAGGCTTGGCCCAGCGTCTTGGTCAGGCTGATCGCGCCGGCCTTCGAGGCGGCATAGGCGGGGTTGCCGACATTGGCCTTGAGCCCCGAAATCGAGCTGACGATGATGATCGAGCCGTTGGTGGCCGCCAACTGCTCGTGGAATTTGCGGCCGGAGTTCATCAGGCTGTCGAGGTTGACCGCCATGACGCGGCCCCAGCCCGGCCTTTCGAATTCCCCGCGGCGATAGACGACGGTACCCTGGCACAGCACCAGCACGTCGAGCGTCTTGAACGGCGCAGCTGCGGCTTCGATGGCGTCGGCGTCGCCGACATCGACGCAGGTATAGCCCAGCCCCGTCAGGTCGGAGCCGTCGGCGGGGTCATAATCGGCGGCGGCCGGCTTGGTGCCCCAGACATGGACCTTGGCGCCGCGCTGGGCAAAGCCGTGCGCGATGCCGTTGCCGATGCCGCTCGAGCCGCCGACGACGAGCACGGTCTTGCCGGTGAAATCTGTATCGCTGGTCATGATGGTCCTTTCTTCAAATCAGCCGATGCGGCGCAGTGCGCGTTCGAACAGCGCGATGGTGTGGGCGTGAAGCTTGTCGCCGGTATCGCGCGGCGCCTTGCCGGCGCAGGCGCGGGCGTGCGTGCCTTCGAGGATGATGCCGAGCTTGTAGCAGGCGAGCACGACGAACCAGCCGATCGAGCTGAGGTCGCGGTCGCTGCGCGCGGCATAGTGCGCGACGATTTCGTCTGCGGTCGGGAAGCCGATCCACGGTGTGACGGCGACATCGGTTGGGCGCGGCGTGTCACCTTCGGGCCAGGTGGCGAGCATCCAGCCGAGGTCGAGCCGCGGATCGCCGATCGTGCACAGTTCCCAGTCGACCACTGCGGCAAGGTCGCCGCTGTCGTGGCGGAACATGACATTGCCGAGGTGGAAGTCGCCGTGGATGATGCCGGGCCGGAAATCGGCCGGCACGTTGGCGCTCAGCCACTCGGCGACGCGGGCAACACCGGGGATTTCGTCGGGACCGGTCCAGCCGGGCATTTCCGCATAGCTGGCGAGTTGCGCCTGCCAGCGCGCGACCTGCCGGCCGAGGTAGTTTTCGGTCTTGCCGAAGCCGTCGAGCCCGACGGCAAGATAGTCGACCGCGCCGAGTGCGGCGATCGCCTCGACCATCGACAAGCCCATGCGGTGCTGGACCGGCGCCGTCAGGTGGAGCGGCGGCAGCCCGTTGGGCGCGGCGAACCCGTCGACCGGTTCCATCAGGTAGAACGATGCGCCGATGACGTCCTCCTCGGGGCAAGCCGCGATCAAGGCGGGGTGCGGGACATCGGTGCCGGCCAGCGCCGCGAGCACGCGGGCTTCGCGGCGCATCGTCTCGTTCGAATTGGCGCGCAGGTGCGGCGGCGGCCGGCGCAGCACATAGCTGCGGCCCGAACGGGTGAAGCGCAGCAGGATGTTCTGCGTGCCCCCTGCAAGTCGCGTCACGTCCTCGATAGCGCCGCTGCCCAGCCCCTGCCGGTCCATCCACGCGGTCAGTGCTGCACGGTCGACACCTTCGATCATGGCGCGCGTCATCCTCCCCGATGTTTTTATCCAAATGGATAATGCGTTTGACGCAAATGTCTGTCAACACTATTTGGGAAGGCGATGACGCGGCCTGTTTTGAAACCCCGCAGCGATGCGGCCGAACACCTCAAGGCGGTGGCGCTGCGATTGTTCGCCGAACGCGGCCCCGACGGCGTCACCGTGCGCCAGATTGCCGAACACGCCGGCCAAAAGAACCATGCCGCGGTCGGCTATCACTTCGGGTCGAAGGAAGCACTGATCCGTGAGCTGATCATCGACGGCGCGCGCGCCATGGACGTGCGGCGCTGCACTTGGCTCGATGCCTGTGAAGCCGCAAATGGACCACATAGCGTCCATGAGGTTGTCGAAGGGATGATCCGCACTTCGATCGACCCCGACCTCGCGCCGGGCGACGAGAGCTTCAATCGCTTCGTGCTACTGCTCGGCCTGTCACAGCGCGCGTTCTTCATGGACGCGCTCGAAGGCCGGTGGAACGTCGGTTACCAGCGCTGCCTCGACCATCTGCGCCGGTTGATGCCCGACATGCCGGCCGCGCAAAAGAACCAACGCTTTGTGTTTCTGGGCGCCACGCTCGGCGCGCTGCTGTCGGCGCGCGAGGCCGAACTCGCCGACCGTTCGCGCCCGCATCCGATGTGGCAGGCCCACGCGACGCTGGCGCACGCGGCGCAGGCGGTGGCGGCGATGTTGGAAGCGCCAGTGATGGGAAGAGCCTCCGGCGGGCAGGCCTGAGGCCTGCACCCACTTGTTTATGACAGCGCCGCCCAGTGTTATGGGTGCAGGGGCAAGCCCCTGCCCGCCGGAGGCCCTTAATCACACCTGCGCTTGACAGTTCACCACGGGCAAGCTTCAACGCCAACGGGCGCAGACAGGAGGGCCGGAGCGTTGCGCGAACCCGCGTCATCCTATCCAAACCAGTGGCAAGTGCTGCTGCTGCTGTTTGCCTGCGCGCTGCTTTACATGGCGCAGAGCCTGCAGGTCTGGGCGTGGCCGGCGCTTGATGGCTATCCGGCGATCGAACGCTGGCTCGATGCCGGGTTCCTGCCCAATGATTTCTACACGAACACCACCGTCAAATTCGGCGTCGATACGCCGCAAGCCCTTGTCATCGGCACGCTGTCGCGCTGGACGGGGGTGCATTACACGGTGCTGCTCGCCGGGCTGACGGCGCTGCGGCATCTGCTGTGGCCGTTCGTGCTGTGCGGCTTCTTTCGCGCCTGGAGCGGTGACCGGCTGGTCGCGTTGCTCGGCGTCATGCTCGGCACGCTGGGGGCGTTCGCGCTGCCCAAGATGCTCGGCTGGTCGTGGCTGTGGGGCGATGCCTCGACGGCGATGTTTGCGGTGCTGGCGGCGACTTACGCGTGGACGTGTTTTCTGGAGCGTCGTGCGGCGGCGACGCTGTGGCTGATGACGCTGGCGTGCCTGCTGCAGCCGCTGGTGTCGGTGCATGCCGGGCTGATGCTCGCGGCGATTTTCGTCTTCGACTACACCGCCGCCGAGCGTCGCGCGGTGTTTCGGCAACCTGCGACGCTGCTCGCCGGGCTGGTATTCGCGGTGGCGTTTGGCGCGCAGTATCTGATGCTGACACCGCACGGGCTGCGGCTGCCGACGCCCGAATATGTCAACATTCTCGTCCAGGAGCGCCACCCAGGCGACTTCCTGGTTGGTCGTTTCGGACGCTCGGGGGTGCTCGGCGTCGGTGTCGGGACGCTGGCGGTGCTGGTGATGGCGGCGCGTATCCGCAGCCAGCTCCCGCGCCCGGCGCTGCTGCTCGCGGTGCTGGCCGTCTATGCGGCGATCTGCGTCGCCGGGTTCGTGTTTGTCGAGCTGTGGCCGGTGCGGCTGGTGGTCGACCTGATCCCGTTCCGCACCGTTATCATCGTCGCGCCGCTGCTGCTGCTGGTCATTGCGGTCAATGCCGCCGACCATTGGCGACATGGTCACTGGTTGGCGCTGGCGCTGCTGGCGCTGGCGTTTGTCGCGGCGGGGCCGTTGGCGGCGCATGCAGGGGCGGGGTCGATCAAGCCGGCGCTGCTGTTGCTGCTCGCGGGCGTCGCAGGTTGGCTGCCGTTGCACGGGCGGCCGCTGCCGGGCTGGCTGTGGCCGGTGCTGGCGGTGGTGCTGGTGGCGCTGGCGCTGCCCAACGCGCGCGTTCGCCGCGATGA
>CALMPZ010000238.1 GCA_937871645.1 uncultured Polymorphobacter sp. | reverse complement strand
TCGATGATGTCGATCCCGACTTCATGTGCCTCGCCGCCGGCCAGGGCGGCGGCGGCATCCGCGAAATCCTGCCCGCCGGGGAGATCGTGCGGCGGATTGTGCGCGAGGCGGAGGTGGCTTTGGGGCGGATGAAGGCTTTCGGGTAAAGAAAGGGCCTCCGGCGGGCAGGCCTGAGGCCTGCACCCGATTGATTTTGCGCTAAGTGGCTGATCGACGTTCTACTCTGTCGTAGTGAAAGATGAATTGATGGAGCCGGCGGAGAGCGATTACAATGCGGGTAGAATTGCCATCAGATATTTGATGGCGATTTTGATCGGTGGAGCTCTTGTGATCGCCCCAACTGTCTACAGTTCGCATTATATAAATAGACTGAAAGAGGAATGCCTAATATCTAGCCCCCTCGTCGTCCTCGACAAAAATAAATGGGATAAATACTATAGTAAAATCAAATATTTGTTTCCTGAAAATTCTCAATATGTCGATCGAAACGGAATATTAGAATTTAGAGAAAAAAATGGCTTTAGCTCACAGACAATTTGGATTGATGCCCCTTATTTTGGCGGCATTTCAAAGAGAATTGTACAAATCAATCAAGGAAACACTCCAATTGCCCGATTTACATTGATAAATGCCAGCAGAATTACATGGTCATCTCTAGTCAGGATATCTGATCCAGAACCCGGAGTTGCGTGCGGCTCTATGAAGCCTGAGATTACCAATAGGCTCTGGCACGCGTTCCAAAATTAAGAAAATGTATGACTACAAATTCCAACCCTGCCGCAAATTCTCTGTAGACGTTGAGTTCCTATTCGGCGAGTAGCGTGTGCCGTCCGCTGTCGAGCCTATTTCGGTCCTCCACTTTCCCGCATGCGGTAGGGCAAGTTGACCGGCAGCAAGCCGCGCCATTCCAGACGTAGGCCACCTCACCGCGCGTGCGGCGCGGGGCTCAGCAAGACCAGCAAAAAATCAAACGGGTGCAGGCCTCAGGCCTGCCCGCCGGAGGCCCTTTGAATCGAAAACCCGGCGGCGTTGCCGCCGCCGGGTCATCATTTCGTCGTTACATGCGGTGCAGGGCGCACAGCTTGTTGCCGGCGGGATCGCGGAGATAGGCGAGGTAGAGGTCGCCCATGCCGCCGCTGCGGACGCCGGGGGGATCTTCGCACGCAGTGCCGCCGTTGGCGAGGCCGGCGGCGTGCCAGGCGTCGGCCTGGGCGGGCGAGGCGGCCGCGAAACCGATGGTGCCGCCGTTGGCGCATGACGCGACATCGCCGTTGATCGGCTTGGTGATGATGAAGATGCCGGTCGGCGTCATGTAAATGGCGCGGCCATTGGCGTCCATGATGGCCGGCCCGATGCCGAACGCGCCGAGCGTGGCGTCATAGAATTTCTTCGAGGCGGCGACATCGTCGGCGCCGAGCATGATGTGACTGAACACGACTCTCTCCCAAGATTCGGATTGGTTGCCGCGTCAGGCGCGACGGCGGTTGGAATGCCCCAGTTTGCCGGCGCTGTCGATTGCTAATGCGCGGGTAAACTGGCCGCGCGGCGTCAGCCCGGTGCGTCGGACTTGCGGACGAAGCCGGTGGCGCCCGACCAGAACATGTCGATGTCGGGATAATGGCATTCGTCGGTGTCGGGCGCGTCATTCCCCACGGCCAGAAACACCACGTCGGTGGCAGTGCGATTGACGAGGTGGTGGCCGTTCGCGACGCCGCGCGGGAAGGTCGCGATGTCGCCGGGGCGCAGCACGGTCTCGCCGCCGTCTTCGATCAGCACCGCCTCGCCCGAGACCATGATGACCAGCTCGTCCTCGGCGGTGTGCCAGTGACGCTGGCTCGACCAGGCGCCGGGCTCCAGCCGCACCAGATTGGCGCCGAACGCCAGCAGGTCATCGGCAACGGCGCGGCGCGAGCGTCCGGCGACCGCCTGCGCGTACGGCGGCAGATAGCCGGAGCCGCCCAGCACCGGCAACGCGTCGAGATCGACCTTGGGCATCGCCCTTCCCCCAATTGTGCGCCGAAGCGCGGCAGATTTCGCGCGACATCATCGCGGCGGGCGCTAGATTGGCGCAATCACCGTGCAGGGGGAAGTCTTGGTCGCGTTTCATTTTCGTTTTGCCGGCGGTCTGGCGCTCGTGCTCGCCGCTGCCCCCGCCATCACCGCCCCGGCGCCGGTATTCTCACCGGCGTCGATCGAGGCGAATGTCACTTATCTGGCCGATGACTTGCTCGAAGGCCGCGAGACCGGCACGCGCGGCCATGAGATCGCCGCGCGCTATGTCGCGGCACAGTTCGCCAGCTACGGGCTGCAGCCCGGCGGCAAGGACGGCAGCTGGTTCCAGCGCGTGACGCTGCAGGAAGCGCGGCTGACCGATAATGTGCCGGCGCGCGTGACGATTGCCGGCGCCGGCAAGTCGCAAAGCTGGGCGAACGCCACCGACGTCATTCTCGGCCCGAGCCAGCTCCACCCGGTCACCAATATCGAGGCACCGGTGGTGTTCGTCGGCTTCGGGCTCGATGCTCCGGCGCAGGGCTTCGACGATTATGCCGGGCTCGATGTGCGCGGCAAGATTGTCGCGGTGCTGAGCAGTATCCCCAAGGGGCCGCCGGATGAAATCTGGGCGCATCTGGCGACGCAGACCGGCAAGATGGCGGCCGCGCGCGGTGCCATCGGCATGGTCAGTATCCCGACGATTGAATCGGAAGCGCTGCGCCCCTGGGCGAAGTCGCTGCCCTATGCCAAACGGCCGCGGCTGACGTGGCTGCAGCCTGACGGCAAGCCGTTCGTTTCGGCACCGGGAATCCTTGGCGGCGCATCGCTCAATGCCGTATCGGCGGCCGCGCTGTTCGCCGGTGCGCCGGTGTCGCTGGCAGCGGTACAGGCCGAAGCCGACAAGGTCGATGCCAAGGGCTTCGGCGGCCGGCCCAAGGGCTTTGCGCTGGCGACGACAGTGCACATTGAAGCGTCGTCGGCGACGCGGCAGATCACCTCGCCCAATGTCATCGGGCGCATCACCGGCAGCGACCCCAAGTTGCGCGACGAATATGTCGTGCTGATGGGGCACCTCGACCATCTCGGCATCCGTCCCGAACGCGAGGGCGACAAGATCTACAACGGCGCGCTCGACAATGCCGCGGGCACGGCAATGCTGCTCGAAGTCGCGCGGGCGTTCGGCAAGGATGCGAAGAAACCCAAACGCTCGCTGCTGTTCGTGGCGAGCACGGCGGAGGAAAAGGGACTGCTCGGCGCCGAAGGCTTTGCCAATGACCCGAGCGTGCCGATTGGCTCGATCGTCAGTGTCGTCGATCTCGACCAGCCGATGCTGCTGTATGATTTCACCGACGTCATCGCGTTCGGCGGCGACCATTCGACAATGGGCGCGGTGATCGCCAAGGCGGCCGCGCAAGCCGGGGTCAAGGTCGCGGTCGATCCGATGCCGGCGCAGACCATTTTCGTGCGCTCCGACCACTATACCTTCGTCAAGCGCGGCGTGCCGGCGGTGATGCTGGCGACGGGCTATGGCAATGGCGGCGAGGCGGCGTGGACGAAGTTCCTGTCGACCAACTATCACCAGCCGAGCGATGACCTGTCGCAGCCGATCAACTGGGCGGCGGGCGCGAAGTTCGCCAAGGTCAATTATCTGGTCGCCCGCGACATCGCCAATGCGCCCGAGCGGCCGCGCTGGTATGCCGGGGATTATTTCGGCGCGACATTCGCGCCCGATGCACCCACCGCCAAGCGTCCGTAAGGAGAGCCAGATGTCCGACAATGAAACAATCGTCCGCAACTTCGTCGCCGCCTGGTCGCGGTTGGATGCCGAGGAACTGCTCGACTATTTCACCGACGACATCGTCTATCACAACATGCCGATGGCGCCGCTGCGCGGCATGGCGATGGTGCGCGTCGGCATCACCACCTTCCTCAAGGACTGGACCGCAACGCGCTGGGAGCTCACCAACATCATGGCGGCGGGCGACGTGGTGATGACCGAGCGCGTCGACCATATCGAAGCGCACGGCAAGTCGCTCGGGCTGCCGGTATGCGGCGTTTTCGAGTTGCGCGGCGGCAAGATCGCCGTGTGGCGCGACTATTTCGACATGGCGACCTACGCCAAGGCCTTTGCCGGGTGACCACGCCCGCGAAAGGCCAGTTGCTGCGCGTGCTCGGGCCGGGGTTTGCGCTCGCC
>CALMPZ010000237.1 GCA_937871645.1 uncultured Polymorphobacter sp. | reverse complement strand
TCCATGCGGGGCCGAATGGACCCCAGCTTTCGCTGGGGAGGCGTATCCAAACAATGGGGTGCAAGGCTCAGCCCTGCCCGCCGGAGGCCCTTGCCCCCATGGGCTTCAGCGCGTCTTGCCCGGAATCGCCTTGGGCCGCGGATCGCGGAACGTGAAGCGCGCGTTGGGGATTTCGACATTGTAGCGAATGTTGTCGAGCCGCACTTCGGTCAGGTTGTTCTGCGCATCGAGCGCAGTCCAGCCGAGCAGCCGCAATCCACCTGGTGCTGCCGAATCGGCGCGGAAGGCCATGGTAATGGCGCCGTATTCTGGGTGCTTGGGGTCACGCGCCTCGACCGCGACCAGCCCCGGCGGCGCATCGACGATGCGGGCG
This sequence comes from uncultured Polymorphobacter sp., assembly GCA_937871645.1. GTDB lineage: Bacteria > Pseudomonadota > Alphaproteobacteria > Sphingomonadales > Sphingomonadaceae > Polymorphobacter_A. The sequence goes on along the minus strand of CALMPZ010000237.1, from coordinate 4,202 downwards.
AAGCGCGCCAGGTCCGAATCGGCATTGATCAGCACGCCGAGCGGCGTGTTGCGAATCGGCCACTGCGAGACCTGGCTGACTTCATAGTCGATGAAGCTCAGCCAATTGCCGTTGGCGACGATGAGGATCGGCGCCTTGGCATATTGGAAACGGATCTTGCCGGGGCGGGCCAGCGACAAGGTGCCCGACAGCTGGCTACCATTGGCGGCGGTCTGCACGAAATCGGCCGTCATCGTGGTGGTGGCACGCAGCGACCCGCGCACGGTTTCGAGCGATGCGGGCTCGCCGGCGTGCAGCGTGACGGGCAGCAACAGCAGCGCGGCCGCAGCAAGGCGCAGGCGCAATGGATTCATGGTAACGGCGACTCCCGGGCGGTGGTGCATGTTGCCTAGAAGTAACGCGTGCGCTTGAACAGGGTTTGAACCATCGCGCCAAAAGCAAACGGGGCGCCGCAAGCTGCGACGCCCCGCTGTTTGGTCGATCGGCTGCAGTATGTTCAGGCGACCACGGTGCGGCGGCGGCGCATCGCGCCACCCATGATGCCGAAACCGGCAACCAGCATCGCCCAGCTTGCAGGTTCGGGCACGGCGGCGGTGAACGCTGCTTCGTCTTCGAAGGCGCGCATCATGCTGTCCCCACCGATGTCAGCAAATTCGCCCGGATCGCCCAAATAAGTGCCCGGCTGCTGGTTCGGATCAAGTGCCGTCGCATATTTGCCTACGATGAACTCGAACGAAGGAATTGACGCGCTCCCGGCATAGGTGCCGCCGCTGTATTTCAGGTTGTTGAAATAACCGAAGGAGTAACGCAGCGAGAAGCCATTGGCGAGCAAAGGGTCATTGAAGCCGATATAGGCACCTTCCGACGTTGCGTTGAGGAAGTCGAGCTCGGTCCAGACGCTGCCGGTATACTTGATCTCGAGGCCGACCAGGGCCACCGAAGTCGCATAGGCGCCATCCGGCATCACGCCGCGGATCCACATCGTGTCGGCGCCTTTGGTGACGGTGCCCGACTTGGCATATTTGCATGAGGTGACCAAACCGGTTGAGTTGGCGCAGCTGCCGCTGACAAAGGTCGAAGAGAGCCTGCCGAGGCTGCTATAGGCCAGCAGCGGTGTCGAGCCGGCCGGGTTGAGCGTGTTGGTCGACGCCCACTTCACGTCTCCGCTTTGCAGAACCTTGCCCGTTGCATTCATGACGGCGTGTTCATATGTCGTGGAGCTGCCCCATTGGATCGTCGCACTGCCATAGGTGGTAAATGCATTCGCGCTGTTCTGAGCGGCGAAATCGGCGTCACTTGTGGCCGAAAGCCAGGTTGCCGCATATGCCGGTACCGTCGAGCACAGCACCGCCGCCACAGCAACTGCCGTCAGTTTTTTTCCAAACATCAAAACGCTCCCTAGCGCACAACAATCTGCGCTGGCTTGAACCTACCCACAAGCGTATGGGCAATTAAAGTGACAATTCTGATAATTAACCATTCAAAGTCGTTGTAAAGAAGACAGATTTAATTTGTGCGTTAACCTGTGCACGCCGAATCCGACTGCAAATCGGTCCGAATCGGATGAATGATTCACAATGTCTGTAGAACCAATGTCGATTCGATGCGTCGGATACAACCGGTTCCGGGCGCGCCTGACTCACGCTCGCGGGTGCGCGTCGCGATACACATCGAGCAGCCGCGCGGTATCGACGGCGGTGTAGATTTGGGTCGATGACAGGCTGGCGTGACCCAGCAACTCCTGAATTGCGCGCAGGTCGGCGCCGCGTGCCAGCAAATGCGTTGCAAAGCTGTGGCGCAGCGCGTGTGGCGTCGCACTCGCCGGCAGGCCGAGCGCGGTGCGGGCTGCAGCCATCGCGCGGCGCACCAGTTCGGGCGCCAGCGGTCCGCCGCGCGCACCGCGAAACAGCGGCAGCGCGGGCCCCGTCGCATAGGGGCAAAGCGCGATATAGGCCTCGATTGCGGCGCGTACCTGCGCCAGCAGCGGCACGATGCGGGTCTTGTTGCGCTTGCCGGTCACCGTCAGCGTTTCGCCGAGCGGCAGCGCCGCGCCGGTCAGCGCCAGCGCCTCGGCAATGCGCAGGCCAGCGCCATACAGCAGCAGCAGCACTGCAGTGTCACGCGCCGCAATCCAGGCTTCGTCATGTGTTTCGCCTGCACCATCGGCGAGCGCGACTGCGTCGGCGGGTGTCACCGGGCGCGGCACGCGGCGCGGAATCTTCGGCGATGCCAGCCCGGCCAAGCCTTCGCAGACGATGCCGTGCTGGCGCCCTGCCCAGGCAAAGAAGCTGCGCAGCGCCGAAACCTCGCGCGCCACCGAAATGTTGGCGAGGCCATCGGTGCGGCGGTGTGCCAGATAGCTGCGGAAGTCATTTTGCGTAAGTGCGGCGAGTGCGCTGCCGTTAACCGGCCCGCCCAGGTGATCGACCAGAAATCCGACAAAGCCGTGCAGGCTGGCGGCATAGGCCCGCACCGTGTGGGGCGAAAGCCGCCGCGCGTGCGTCAGGCTATCGAGCCATTCGACCACCAATGCGGTGGCCGTTTGGTTCACAGGATCGACTGCCCGGTTTTCGCCCAATCCTCGAGGAACGCCTTGAGGCCGTTGTCGGTCAGCGGGTGCTTGAACAACTGGCGGATGACGTTCGGCGGCATCGTCGAGACATCGGCGCCGATCTTCGCGGCCTGCAGCACATGCACCGGGTGGCGGATGCTGGCGACCAGGATTTCGGTGCGATAACCATAGTTGTCGTAAATCTGCTTGATATCGGCAATCAAATCCATGCCGTCGAACCCGACGTCGTCATGGCGACCGACGAACGGCGAAATGAACGACGCGCCGGCCTTCGCCGCGAGCAATGCCTGAGTTGCCGAAAAGCACAGCGTCACGTTAACCTTTACGCCGTCATCGGTGAGCCGCTTGCACGCCTTCAAACCGTCGAAGGTCAGCGGCAGCTTGATGCAGATATTGTCGCCGAGCGTCAGCAGCTTCGCCGCCTCGCGCAGCATCGATTCGGTGTCGGTCGCAACGACTTCGGCGCTGACCGGCCCATCGACCAGCTTGGCGATTTCGGCGATCACTTCGAGGAACTTGCGCCCCGATTTGGCAATCAAGGTCGGGTTGGTGGTTACCCCGTCGAGCAGGCCGGTGGCCGCCAGATCGGCAATTTCGGCAGTGTCGGCGGTATCGACGAAGAACTTCATGGGCGGCGCGACCTTTGTTGGAATGTCGCCCTTGTAACGCGCCGTAGCGCGCGGCGCTACCATGGGCGCAGAGCTTTTCTTTGCATCGGACCCGCGCACTTCCTACCTATGCAGCGTGACCAATTCCCCGATTCCCCGCGTCCGCGTCCTCGTTTTGCAGCACGGGCTCGGCGCACTCGACTATGCCGCGCCGCCCGAAATGGCGCTGGCGCCGGGCGATATCGTGCGCGTGCCGCTGGGGCCGCGCGAGATCGTCGGCGTCGTCTGGGAGACCGAGGCGCTGGCAGCGAACGAAGTCCCCGATGCCAAGCTGCGCGCCGTGCGTGGCCGCTACGACGTGCCGCCGGTGCCCGCGCCGATGCGGCGGCTGATCGACTGGGTCGCTGACTATTACATGGCGCCGCCGGCGTCGGTGCTACGCATGGCGCTGTCACTGACCGCGCTCGAACCGGCGCGCAAACTGGTCGAATACCGCCTCGGCGGCGCTTTGCCGACCCGCGCCACACCGCAGCGGCTACAGGCGATCGAGCGCCTTGAAGGTCGCCAAGGCAGCCCGCGCGAACTCGCCGCCGCCGCCGAAGTCTCCGAAGCGGTGATTCGCGGCCTGATCGCCGGCGGCACGCTGGTCGCCGTTGATGCCGGCCCCGAACGCGCGCCGCCGCAGCCCGATGCCGACTTCGCGCAGCCGGTGCTCAGCTATGAACAGGCGGTCGCCGCCGCCGATTTGGTCGCGGCGGTCGATGCCCATGCGTTCGCCCCTTTCCTGCTCGACGGCGTGACGGGATCGGGCAAGACCGAAGTCTATTTCGAAGCCGTCGCCGCCGCATTGCGCGCCGCCGATGACGGTTTGGGGGGCCAGACGCTCGTGCTCGTCCCCGAAATCGCCCTGACCGCACCGTGGCTCGAACGCTTCGCCGCGCGTTTCGGCTGCGCGCCGCTGGCGTGGCATTCCGACCTGCGCGCCAGCGAGCGCCGCCGCGCCTGGCGCGCGGTGGCCGACG
>CALMPZ010000236.1 GCA_937871645.1 uncultured Polymorphobacter sp. | reverse complement strand
GCTTCGAACATGTCGGCGTTGGGCACCGCGCAGACGCGCTGGTCCCAGGGGTTGTAGCGCGGGCTGAAGTGTTTTTCGACGTCATAGTCGGGACCGAGCTCGTCGCGCACCATGCCGACCAGCCGCGCCTTGGCCTGCGTCGGATACTTGCGCATCAGCCGGAAGAAATACATGCCGAGCAGCACGTTCTTCCAGCGCGTCAGCTGGTACGCCAGCATCGACGGCAGGTACTTGCGCAACGACAGCCCGATGCTGTCCTCGCCCGGCCGCGACACGACATAGCTCGGCGAACGCTGCAGCATCGTCACATGCGCGGCGGTCTTCGCCATTTCGGGCACCAAGGTCACGGCGGTGGCGCCGCTGCCGATGACGATGACGCGCTTGCCGGCGTGGACGATATCTTGTGTCCATTTCTGCGGGTGGACGACTTCGCCCTTGTAGCTGTCGATGCCGGGAAATTCGGGCATGTAGCCGGCATCGTAATTGTAATAGCCGCTGCACATGAACAGAAAGCCGGTGGTCAGTTGCCGGCGCTCGCCGCCGACGTCGAGATCGACCGTCCATTGCGCGTCCGGGGTCGACCAGTTGGCGGCGAGCACGCGGTGGTTGTAACGGATCTTGCGGTCGATGCCCTCGTCGCGCGCGGTCGCCTGCAGATAGTCGAGGATTGCCGGGCCGTCGGCGATCGACTTGGCGCCGGTCCACGGCCGGAACGCATAGCCCAAAGTGTACATGTCCGAATCGGAGCGGATGCCGGGGTAGCGGAACAGGTCCCAGGTGCCACCGAGTGCGGCGCGGCGTTCGAGAATCGCATAGCTTTTGTCAGGGCAGCGTTCCTGCAGATAATGCCCGGCGCCAATGCCGGAGATGCCGGCGCCGACAACCAGCACGTCGAAATGTTCGTTAGCCATGTCCGCTTCCCCGTGCGCCGCCAATTTGAGCGGCATTCAATTCTTCCGGCATATCGGGAATCATCGCGCTGCGCTAGTTTACCCGTGGAAATGCCGCCGCACCCCGCCAATGTCTAACGTTGACAAGCCGGGCGCGGCACCGCAAGCGCAGCCGCCAAACTGACACACGGAGTTCAAGATGATCGAAGCCGAATGGTGGGACTATGACGATGCCGACGAAATGGCCGATGCAGTGGCGTCCGATGTCGAGTTCATCATCGACAGCGCGCTCGATGCCCGCGGCGAGGCCATCGTCGCCTTCCCCGGCGGCAAAACTCCCGGCCCGGTGTTCGAACGGCTAGCGGCAGCGAAACTCAACTGGAAGCGCGTCACCATCATCCCGACCGATGACCGCCTCGTCGCGCCGACCAGCCCGCTGAGCAACGTCGGCACCATCGCGCGCACCTTCCTGCCGCTCGGCGCGCGCGTCATCCCGCTCGCCACCGACGCCGCCAAGGACTACAAAAAGGCCGGCCACGATGCCGATGTCCGCCTCGAAACACTGCGCTGGCCGCTCGACCTCGTCTGGCTCGGCGTCGGCGCCGATGGCCATACCGCGTCGATCTTCGCCGGCCCCGACCTCGATGCTGCCATCAACGCGCCCGACAAATGCCGCGTCATCGGTGTGCTGCCCGACCCGCTGCCGGCCGAAGCCCCCGTCGCGCGCATCACGCTGACCCGGTCAGCAATCCTGTCGGCGCGCACGCTGACCTTCGCGCTGTCGGGCCAGGACAAGCGCACGATGTTCGAAATGGCGATCAAGGATGGTGCCAAGTCGACATTGCCGGTCGGCCGCGTGCTGGCGGATTCGGAGCAGGCGATCGATATTCACTGGAGTGCTGAATAAGCGCAAGTCGCGAAGAGTAGGGCCTCCGGCGGACAGGCGTAACGCCTGCACCCGACTTTCAAGCACCATCGTCATCCCGGCGAAGGCCGGGATCCAGCTTTCCTTTCACCGACCGCAAGAAGCTGGGTCCCGGCCTTCGCCGGGATGACGAACGAAAATGATCGGGTGCAGGGCTCAGCCCTGCCCGCCGGAGGCTCTTGATCTTGCCCCGCACCACTTGAAATCGCGGCGCATTATGGCAACCTAGCACACCATGAACATGACCAAGACCTTCATGCTGCTCGCTGCGCTGACCGCGCTGTTCATGGCATTGGGCGCGATGTTTGCCGGCAAGGCCGGGGCGCTGATCGCGCTGGTCATCGTCGGCGGCATGAACTTCTATGCCTATTGGAATTCGGACAAGATGGTGCTGCGCATGCACGATGCGCACGAAGTCGATGCCAATAGCGCGCCCGAATACTACGGCATCGTCAAGGATCTGAGCGAACGCGCCGGCCTGCCGATGCCCAAGGTCTATGTCGTCCAGCAGGACGCGCCCAACGCCTTCGCCACCGGCCGCAACCCCGAAAACGCCGCGGTCGCTGCGACCACCGGCATGCTCGCCATCCTTAATCGTGACGAAATCGCTGCCGTCATGGCGCACGAGCTCGGCCATGTGAAGAACCGCGACACGCTGATCATGACGGTTACCGCGACGGTGGCGGGCGCGATTTCGATGTTCGCCAACTTCGGCATGTTATTCGGCGGCCGCGGTTCGGACCGCCCCAACCCGCTGGCGATGCTGGCGATGGTCATCCTCGCGCCGATGGCTGCGGCAATCGTCCAGATGGCGATTTCGCGCACCCGCGAATATGCCGCCGACCGCGCCGCCGCCGACCTGTCGGGCCAGCCACTGGCGCTCGCCAGCGCGCTCGCCAAGCTGGCGAACGGTGCCGCACGCCACGTCAACCCCGTCGCGGCGCGCGATCCGGCGATGGCGTCGCTGTATATCGTGCCGCCGCACCTCGGCAGCCGCATGGACAATCTGTTCTCAACCCACCCTGACACAGGCAACCGCATCGCCGCGCTCGAGGCGATGGCTGCAGAGATGGGCGTGCTGCCAGCCACGCGGCGCTCGGCGCTGGACCCGTTCGAGCCGCAGCGCAGCCCTTGGGGCTAAGCGACTCAGGGCGTCAGCACCTCGAACTCCAGTTCCTGCAGCGCCACCTCGGGCGTCGGCGCCAGCAGCAGGCTCCCCGAAATGCGCCCATGTTCGCACGCCCAGGTGAAGCTCGCCGCCATGGCGTTGCGCGGGCTGGGCGCCTCGGTCGCGGGACAGGCGCCGACTTGCGCTTTCATCCGCGCCAAGTCGCTCGCCCAATGGGCTTCGTCGCTGTCCATCAGGAAGTTCATCGCCAGCCCGGCCTTGGCGCCGCTGACCGACCCTGCCGCCCAGATGCTGCGCGCCATGTCATAGCCCTTGGCGACACTCGCGCTGACCGGCACGGCGCGTTCGGGAAAGTCACCGCTCGCAACCAGCGCCAGCGCCGCCTTGAGCGCCGGGCTTGACGGCCCGGCATAGGTGCGGTTGGTCAGCACGAAGATGCCGACGCCGCGGTCGGGCAGCAGCATGACGCGCGAGCCATAGCCGGGGTAGCCGCCGCCGTGCGTCAGGTAGCGGCCGATGTCGCAATCTTCGACGACATACCAGCCCATCGCATAGGTCATCGCCTGCCGGCACGGGGCACCGACCGAGACCGGGCGCATGGTCCCGCGCGGGAAGTTCGAGCCCTCGACGATTTCGCGCACCGTGGCGCGCTTGACCGGCCCGGTGTCGGCGGTGTCGCGCGGCGGCCATCCTGACAACAGGAACCCCACCCAGCGCGCATAGTCGTTGGCGCTGGTTTCGACGCCGCCCATCGCGCCGAACACGCCGTCGGCCATGTCGGGTTCGCGCAGCCAGCCGTTATCCTGCCAGCGGTAGCCGATGGCGCGCAGCGCTTCGGGCGACTTGGCGATGTCGTAGCCCGTCGACGTCATGCCGAGCGGCAGCATGAAGTTGCTGCGGATATAGTCCTGATAGCGCTGCCCCGAGACGTTGCTGACGATCCGCCCGAGCGTGGCGTAGCCGAAGTTCGAATAGTCCATCGCAATGCCGGGGTCGCGCGCGTACGGCACGCCGGCCTTGAGCATCGCGGTGAAGTCGGCCTCGGTCAGCGGCTGGTGGCGGTCGCCCCAGGGGTCATCGGTGACAAAGCCCGCAACATGGTTGAGCAGGTCGCGGACGCGGATCTTGCGGCTGTCGGCGGTCGGATAGGTCCAGCCGCGCATTTCGGGCACATACGCTTCGGCGGGTGCATCGAGTGACAGCTTCCCCGCGTCGCGCAGCTTGAGGATGGCGAGCGCGGTGAACGCCTTGCTCATCGATGCGATGCGGAAGCGGCTGTCGGCGGTGACGGGGCGGTTCGCGACCACGTCCTGCACGCCCAGCCCCTTGACCGAAACCAGTTGCCCATCGACGACGATGCCATAGACCAGTCCCGGCACGTGCGAATCGAGCCGCCATTGTTCGATCATCGTATCGACGCCCTTGAGCGTCGCAGCATCGGGCGCAGCGAGTGCCGGCAGCGCCAGCCCGACCCACGCACAGAATAGCGCAACCACCTTGAACCGATTGAACATCTGCGCTCCCTGTCTGCCAGCTTGCGGCATTGTTCGCGCGTTTGGCACGGGCAGCAAGCGTGAATATCGACCGCAGCGCAATCTGTACGGGGGTTGCAACGCCGTGCCGTTGTGCCAAAGGCTGGAAACCATGACACTGACACCCGATATCCCGCCGCATACGGTCACCGCATGAGCCGCACCCCGAAACGCGACTGGAACGCCGAAGTGCCCGGCCTCGCGGCACGGCGCGGCGCGCTGCGGCTGCTGACCAGTGTGTTGCAGCAAGGTCGCCCGCTCGATGTCGCGCTGGCGGGCGCGCTCAACGGCATCGACCGGCCCGATGACCGTGCGCTGGCGCGCAACCTTGCGTCGGGCGTGCTGCGCTGGCTTGTCGACCTCGACGTGCTGATCGATTCGGCGACCGAGCGCGCGCTGCCCGACGATGCCCGCGCGCGCATGGCGCTGCGTATCGGGCTGGCGGGGCATCTGCTGCTCGGCACGCCGCCGCATGCGGTGGTGGCGACGACGCTCGAACTCACCGAAGGCGGGCCGCGCCGC
>CALMPZ010000235.1 GCA_937871645.1 uncultured Polymorphobacter sp. | reverse complement strand
AGCGGCCAGGCACCGCCGAGGTCGGCGAGCGCCACCAGCAGCGCGACATCGGCCTTGGCGGCGCGCAAAAGTTCGTCGATGTCGCCCGTCGCGGCGGCGGCTTGCGCCATCACCGCCTCGAACGCCGCGTCGAAGCCCAGTTCGGCAATCAGCGGCAGCACTTCCTTGCGCGTCCGCAGCAGCCGCTTGAGATACGGCGATTGGCTGAAGGCATGCGCGACCGCCGTCGCCAGCGCCGCATCGACAGTGATGCCGTCGAGCAAACGAGCGGCGTCCGCCGGCAGCGCGAGTGGAGCGAGTGGCGCGATCATCGGCTCGTTCTGGCATCGGGCCATGGGGTGCGCAAGCCGGCAATGGCGATCATCACCCGGCAATGGAGCGCGGCCGGGCGACAAATATTCAGCGCAACGTGTCGCAATTTTGGCAGTTGAAATGCAAGTTTAGCCGTTGCTCGACAATTGGCAGCAATGCGACAGTTGCGCGGCAAGATTTTCGCCGCGACATAAAATTACCCGAAGCGGTAGTCACGACTGTATTTCCGGCATTTCGACTGCAAACAGGTGAATACTGCCGCGGAAACGTCACGATTTACCGCATCCGCTGCGACATTTTGCCACTTTCGCCACGACCGGGGTGGCGCACGCCGGTACATTTTGACAATCTTTGCACCGGGCCCTCAGGCTTGATCCCGCTCGCCGGGCCCGAAAACGAACCCGGCCACGACCGCCCCCCGTGCGTGGCCGGGTTCAAAATTTTGCGGTTACCGCCGGGACCACCCCTGCTCTTGATCCTCCCCTGCAAGGGGAGGGGGACCGCCACTTGGCGGTGGAGGGGTTGTCACCAGCGCTGCGGGAATACTGATTGCCGCCAGTGCCACCCCTCCACCATGCGAAGAGCATGGTCCCCCTCCCCTTGCAGGGGAGGATCAAGAGAGGCACGCGCGGACGTTGTGCCGCAGGCTCAGCCCGCGGCCTCTGCCTTGGCGCGCTTGCGCTCGGTGAACCAGATGATCGCGATCGACACTTCGTAAAGCAGGATCAGCGGGATCGCCAACATGCACTGCGACAATATGTCGGGCGGCGTCAGTACCGCGGCGATGATGAACGCGCCGACAATGGCGTAACGCCGCCCGGCGATGAGCTGCGCGCGGCTGACGATACCGGCGCGTTCGAGCAGCAGCAGCAACACCGGCAGGAGGAACGCCACGCCGAACGCGATGATGAAGTGCATCACCAGCGACAGATATTCATCCATCGACGGCAGCGCTTCCTGCGCGATGCCCGTCGTCGCGCCGGTCGACTGGAAGGTCAGGAAGAAGGTGAACGCCGTCGGCATGACGACGAAATAGGCAAGCGCAGCGCCCATCGTGAACAGTACCGGCGTCGCGATCAGGAACGGCAAAAACGCGCGCTTTTCGGACTTGTAGAGCCCCGGCGCGACGAACGCCCACAGCTGGTTGGCGATGACCGGAAACGCCAGCAGGAACGCCGCGAACGCCGCGACCTTGATCTCGACGAAAAACGCTTCGTAAAGCTTGGTATAGATCAGCTTGCCGCCGGCCTCTGGACCAAAGGCGCTGACCAGCGGCTGCACCAGGAAACCGAAAATCCGCTGCGCCTGGGTATACGCGATGCCGAACGCGATGATCAGCGCGCCGACACACCATAACAGCCGCGTCCGCAGCTCGATCAGGTGATCCATCAACGGCGCGCGGCTTTCGTCGATTTCGTCGCGGCCCGCCTCGTCACGAATCGAGTTGTGTTCGTTCATGCCTCGGCGGCCTTGGCACGGCGCTTGGGCGCGGGCTTTGCAGCAGCAGCGGTCTTGGCGTCAGTCTTGGGTTTGGCCTTGGCGCGTGGCTTCACAGGCTTGGGTGCGGGCTCGACTTCAGCCTCCGCCACGGCGGCGGCACGCGCGCTTTCATCGGCGACCGAAAATGGCTCGGACGCTGGCGTTTCAGCGGCTGGCGTATCGGTCACGCCCATCCAGTCGTCCGACACCAGCGCCGGCGTCGCGCGCATGATCTCTTCGTTCTGCTTGGCCCATTGCTTCTGCATCTCGTCGAGCTCGGCTTCGCGCATCATGGTGTCGAAACCGGCGCGGACATGGCGCGTCATCGCGCGGCCCTTGCCGACCCAGCCGCCGACCATGCGCATGACGCGCGGCAAATCCTTGGGGCCGATCACCACCAAGGCCACCACCGCAATCAGCAGCAGTTCGGAATAACCGATATCAAACACAGGCGCGTCCCAATTCTGGGCCTGATTTTTGAAGAGCTATGACCGCGGCACTTCTTCACGCACAGGCGACGGTGCCGGCTGCGACGTGATCTGCGACGGCGGCGCCGGCGTGCCGGCGGGCGGTGTGGCGTCGTCGGCCAGCCCCTTCTTGAAGCTGTTGATGCCCTTGGCGACATCACCCATCAGCTCCGAAATCTTGCCGCGGCCGAACAGCAGCATGATCAGCACAATGACGACGATCCAATGGAACAGGCTTAGCGAACCCATGATACTCTCCAGATGGCCGACCGAGCGGCACGCCCGATATGGGGCGGTTATACGTCGTCTTCTACCCCAGCATCGGGGTGGGCGCCAGATTCTTCGGTTGCAACGTCCGCAACCATCATATCGCCGAACAATTCGGTCGGCGCGGTGCGGTCGAGCAGCCCCGCCGCCTTGAGATCGGCGAGCCCCGGCAGGTCGCGGCGGCTCTCCAGCCCGAAATGCACCAGAAAATGCGGCGTCGTCGCATATTGCAGCGGCCGGCCCGGGCTTTCGCGGCGTCCGGCGGGGCGTACCCAGCCCGCCTCCATCAGCACGTCGACAGTGCCCGCCGACACGCCGACGCCGCGGATTTCCTCGATCTCGGGGCGCGTCACCGGCTGGTGATAGGCGATGATCGCGAGCGTCTCGACGGCGGCACGCGACAGCTTGCGTGGGGATTCGCGTGTCGGGCGGATGATGTGGCCCAGGTCGGGCGCCGTCTGGAACAACCAGCGCCCGCCGCGTTCGACGAGCACGATGCCACGCGGGCCATAGCTTTCGGCAAGTTCGTCGAGTAACGCGGCAACGTCGTCAGGACTGACCTCGCGGTCGCCGATCAGCCGCATGATATCGGCGACCGACAGTGGCGTTTCGGCGGCGAACAGCATCGCCTCGAGCTCGCGCAGTAACGGGTTCATGGCTGGATTCGAGGGCGCATCGTCATGCGCGGCCCCTGACCATCAGTGCACCGAACGCTTCGGTCTGGCTGAGATCGGCGCGACCCTGGCGCGTCAATTCGAGCGCTGCGACGAAGGTGCTTGCCAGCGCCGAACGCCGGTATTCGCTATCCTCGGTTTCGGGCAAAAAGCGCGCGATCTCGGTCCAGTCGACTGCGACGCCGAGCAGCCGTTCAAGCCGCTCGATCGCCTCGTCGAGCGCCAGCACGGCGCGGCGCTTGACGGCATAGACGCTGTGCGAGGCGCGCGCGCGGATCGCACCATACGCCGAAAGCACTTCGAACAGGCTGCATTCCCAAACGGCGGTGCCGATGATCCGCACGCCTTCGGGGGCGACGCGGCGGAACGTTTCGCGGCCCAATTGGTCATGCGCCAGCAGCCGCGCGCCGGCATCGCGCATCGCATCGAGCCGTTGCAACTGGAATTGCAGCGCCAACGCCAGCAGTTGCGGATCGGGGTCGGCCTGCGGGTCGGGCGGCAACAGCAGGCACGATTTGAGGTAGGCGAGCCACGCCGCCATCACCAGATAGTCCGCCGCAAGCTCAAGCCGCAGCACCCGCGCATCGGCAATGAACACCAGATACTGGTCGACCAGTGCGAGGATCGAGATCTTCGACAGGTCGACTTTCTGCGCCCGCGCCAGTGCCAGCAGCACGTCGAGCGGGCCTTCCCAGCCGTCGAGGCTCAATGTCAATTCGTTCGGCGTGCTGCGGATCGGCAGGTCGAACTGATCGCTCACGCTGGCCTCACGCCGCCAGCAATTGGTCGCGCTGCGCCGTCAGCGTCGCGACATCGCCGCCCGCCGCCGTATCGGCCCAGGCCAGTGCGCGCGCCAGTCGCGCTGCGCCGGCGTCGGAAATCGCGCCAACGGCATCGGCCAGCGCCGCCATTTCGGCGAAGTCGCCCGAACAATGCAGCGCGATGTCGCAGCCTGCCGCGATCACTGCGCGCGCACGTTCGGGCATCGTGCCGCTTAGCGCCGCCATGCCGATATCGTCGGACAACAGCAGCCCGTCGAAACCGATGTCGCCACGGATGATGTCGGTGATGATCGCCGGCGAGCAGGACGCGCAATTCTCAGCATCTAACGCCGGGTAAAGCACATGCGCGGTCATCGCCACCGGTGCCGCGCGGAGTGCGCGGAACGGTGCGAAATCGGCTTCGAGCTCGGCGCGGCTCGCCGTCACCACCGGCAGTTCAAGGTGGCTGTCGGCCGCGCTACGGCCATGGCCGGGGATATGCTTGATGACGCCGCAAACGCCGCCGTCGCGCAGCCCGTCGAGCGTCGCCTTGCCGAGTGCTGCAACCTGCATCGGGCTGTCGCCGTAGCTGCGGTCGCCGATGATCGCGTGGGTTTCAGGCTGCCCGACATCGAGCAGCGGCAGGCAATCGACGTTGATACCGAGGTCGCGCAGCAGCACCGCCAACGCGCGGGCATTGGCACGCGCCGCGGTGATCGCGGTGATCGGCGCGACCTGGTAGCGTTCGGCAAACACCGAAGCCGCCGGAAATACCGGCCAGTGCGGCCGGCCAAGCCGTGCGACCCGGCCACCTTCCTGATCCATGAGAATCGCGACATCCCTACCCGCCAGATCGCGCAAGGAAGCTGTCAGCGCGCGCAGTTGGTCAGGGTCGGCGCAGTTGCGCGCGAACAGGATATAGCCCGCCGGATCGGCAGCGCGAAACAATGCAGTTTCCTGCGGCGACAGGGCGGTGCCTGCCAGCCCCAGAACCAATGGCGTCACTTGACGACCGCGCAGGTCTCGCCCGCCACCTTGAGCTTCGCGCATGTCTGTGTCGCTGCGGCCGCATCAGGACTGCCACTGGCGCGCAGCCGGTACAGCGTGCCGGTGTCGCGCTCGACGGGCTCGATGCGCTTGCTGAGCGGCGCCAAATAGGCGAACCGCGTCGACAGCGACTTCCCCGCCTGTTCTGCC
>CALMPZ010000234.1 GCA_937871645.1 uncultured Polymorphobacter sp. | reverse complement strand
GCCTCCAGCCAGAACACCCCGGTATCGGCGATGAGGATCGGGATCAGCGACAGCGCGAACAGCTGCAGCACCGGCGTCGACCCATTGGCGAGGTCGGTCGACAGCCCGATGTTATGCATCAGCGGGCCACCCAGGCCGCCGAGCACCAGCGCGGCGAGGATGCCGACCCACAGCGAATAGACCAGCCCGCGCCGCAGGATCGCACCGGTGGCGGCGGCTCGGCCTTCGCCGATGGCTTGGCTGGTCATCACCTGGACACCGCTGAGCAACCCGATCGAGGTGGTCAGCACGATGGCTGTCGGTGCCCAGCCGAGCGCTTGATAGCCGAGTTCGGTCGCCGAGTGGCGCCCGACGACCAGCGTGTCGGTCAGCCCCATCGCCATGATGCCGAGCCGCGACACGACAACCGGCGCCGCCAGCCGCAGCAGCGGCCCGATGGCAACGGGGATATCGTCGGCAGTGGCGGTCGCGGTGGTCATTGTTGATCCAGGTTCAAAACAGCCGGCCGCCATAGCCCAAGTGGCGCACCAAGTCACGCGCGCGGCATCCATTTCGGCCTTTCACCCCGCTTCCCCAGCGAAAGCTGGGGTCCATCCTGGCCGTGTATACGCCGGTTGCAGCGATGGGCCCCAGCATTCGCTGGGGAGACGGGGATGGAGGAGCGCGGCGGCAGCAGATGCGGCGCAACTGCAGACGCCAAAAGAATTGCTTGGCCAGCGCGCGCTTGCCGCCGCGCCGCACGGGCTTTACATCGGCGAAGTTCAATCCGTTGCCGGAGCCCTGCATGCCCAATCCGCTTTTCCGACCGTTCAACATGGCCGGGCTGCAATTGCCCAACCGCGTTGTCATGGCGCCGATGACGCGCAGCTTTTCGCCGAACGGCGTGCCCGGCGCCGATGTCGCGGCCTATTACCGCGTGCGCGCCGAGGGCGAAGTCGGGCTGATTGTCACCGAAGGCACCGGCATCGACCGGGTCGGGTCGGTCAATGACCCCAATATCCCGCGCTTCCACGGCGATGCGGCGCTGGCCGGCTGGGGCAATGTCGTCAAGGAAGTCCATGCTGTCGGCGGCCTGATCGCGCCGCAGCTCTGGCATGTCGGCGCGGCGATCAACCACGCCAACCCGTCGCCGCCGCCGCAGGAAAGCCCGTCGGGGCTGTTCAAGCCCGGCAAGGCCTGGGGCGAGAAGATGAGCGAAAGCGACATCGCCGACACCGTGGCGGCGTTCGCCAAGGCCGCCGGTGCGGCGAAAAAGCTCGGCTTCGACACGATCGAGCTGCACGGCGCGCACGGCTATCTGATCGACCAGTTCTTCTGGACCGGCACCAACGAACGCAGCGACAGCTGGAACGGCGACACGATCGCGCAGCGCGGCAAGTTCGCCGCCGAAATCCTGAAAGCCGTGCGCGCCGAAGTCGGTGCCGACTATCCGGTCATCATCCGCATTTCGCAGTGGAAGCAGCAGGCGTTCGACCATAAGGTCGCGTCCTCGCCCGCCGAGCTTGAAGCCTGGCTGGCGCCGATGTCCGACGCCGGTGCCGATGTGTTCCATTGCTCGCAGCGGCGGTTCTGGGAGCCCGAGTTCCCTGACATCGACGGCGAGGAGGGGCTGAACTTCGCTGGCTGGGCGAAGAAGCTGTCGGGCAAGCCGACGATCAGCGTCGGCAGCGTCGGGCTGAGCGGCGAGTTCATCGCGGCGTTCGCCGGCGAGGCATCGCAGCCCGCCAGCATCGAAAACCTGCTCGAACGCATGGACCGCGACGAGTTCGACCTGATCGCCGTCGGCCGCGCGCTGATTGTCGACCCCGACTGGGTGGCGAAGGTCCGCGCCGGCCGCTTCGACGACCTGCGCGCCTATGACCGCAAAGCGCTGGCGACACTGGCATGAGCGGCGCGATGCAACTGATCGCGGCCGCCGTGCTGGCGCTGGCGACGCCTGCTGTAACGTGGGCGGCACCGGCGCCGGCCGCCGTGGTGGTTCAGTCGAACGGCGTGCGCGTCATCGACACCAAGCTCGGCACCGGCACCGAGGCGCAGCCGGGCTCGCTGGTTGTCGTCCACTATACCGGCTGGATCTATCAGGACGGCGGCAAGGGCAAGCAGTTCGACACGTCGCGCACCCGCGGCAACCCGTTCGTGTTCACGGTGGGTGGCAGCGAAGTCATCGAAGGCTGGGATACCGGGCTGGTCGGCATGAAGGTTGGCGGCACCCGGACGTTAATCATTCCGCCGGCGGCAGGTTACGGTGAACGCGGCGCGGGTTCGGATATCGGCCCCAACGCCACGCTGATCTTCGAGATCGAGCTGCTCGAAGTGCAATAGCCCAACAAAGCGCGTGGATTTGCCTTTGCGTTCTGGTAACGAAGTCCCAAGCCGCCACCGCCGCCGGTACGACGGCGTAACGACCTGACCAAAGAGGGATTGTTCGAGCATGCGTTTTGGAGCGCGCGATAGTGCAGGACGCAGCCGCCACACGGCGCCGGCGCTGTTGAAGCTGGCGGTAGCAGGCGTGCTTGTCGGGCTGGGGCTGGGCGGCTGCGACCGCATCAGCGACTTGCGCGGCCTGAGCCCCGAAGACGCCCGCGCGACGGCGAAGGAGGCCTATATCGCCGGCTATCCGCTGGTCACCTATTACACCGCAATGTACGCGCAGAACATCGATACCAGCGCGCCGACCTACAAGGGGCCGATCAACACGATCCTGTCCGAAGCCGTGCTGCCGACCCCCGGCATGGCGGGCGCCAACCGGCCCAACGGCGATGTCATCGTTTCGACATTGCAGGCCGATCTGCGCTCCGAGCCGCTGATCCTGTGCTTCCCCGACGTGCCCAGCGAACGCTATTTCTCGATGCAAGTCGTTGACATGAACATGTACAATGTCGGGTCGGTCGACAACCGCAAGAGCAGCGGCGCCGCCGGCTGCGTGATGCTGATGGGGCCGAGTTTCCTCGGCCTGGTGCCCACCGGCGTCAAGCAGCTGCTGCGCAGTTCGACCGATTTTGCCCGCGTCATCTATCGCACGCAGGTCTTCGGGCCGGCCGATCTCGATGTCGCGGCGCGCATGCAGTCGGGCTTTACCCTGCAACCGCTGTCGATCTTCCGCCCGACGAGCGCGACCCCGCCACCGCAGCCCGATATTGTCTGGCGCAAGGCCAGCGCGGCAAGTTTCGACAGTGATTTCGCCCAGACGCTCAACTTCCTGATGCCGATGACAACGCTCGCCGACGCGGAGGCCACCGAGCGTTTTGCGCGCATCGGCATCGGCCAGGCGCGGAAAAAGACGTTCGAGGAACTGCCGGCCGAAACCCGCGACGCGGTGCTCGCCGGCTTCGCCGACGGCAAGGCGGCGATTGCGGCGCGCGCCAAGACGCTCGAAAAGCGCGTCAACGGTTGGCGTGTCGATTCGCCGACAGGCGACCAGTCGTCGTTCAAGGGCGACCATTTGCTGCGCGCCGCTGCCGTGTCGCAGACGCCGTTCGGCCCCAGTGCTGTCGATGCGATGTTCCTGCCGGTCGATACCGACAGCCGCGGCGCACCGCTCGACGGGGCCGCCAAGCGCTATACCATCACCTTCCCGTCGGGGTTGCAGCCGCCGGTCAACGCTTTCTGGTCGCTGTCGATGTATGATGGCCGCACTGGCGGGCTGGTCGCCAACAGCATCGAGCGCTTCCGTGTCGATACGCTGTCGGCGCAGAGAATGGTGCCCGGCCCCGATGGATCGATCACCATCTACCTCAGCCCGACATCGCCCGGGCCGGGGCTCGAAGCGAACTGGCTGCCGGCGCCGAACGGGCCGTTCTCGCTGGTGCTGCGGATGTACATGCCCAAGGCCAAGGCGCCGTCGATCCTGCCGGCCGGCAGTGGCAGCTGGAGCCCGCCGGCGGTCATCGCGGCCACCGCACCGGCGGTCGCCCAGACCAATGCGGCAGCCGCCGCACCGCAGATGACGGACGCACCGCAGTAAGCCCGGCGACAGACCGGACGCGGTGCCAGACAATCGGGGAAGATGACGCACGATGACCAGCACTGCACCGCAAGCCATCGGCCCTGATGCCGACATCCCCGCCAACGGCCGCAGCGTGCCGATGCGCCCCAAGGACGCCGCGACGGTGCTGATCATCCGCCGCGACAGCGCAAGTCCGCGCGTGCTGATGGGTCGCCGTCACCGCGGCAACGCCTTCATGCCCGACAAATGGGTGTTCCCCGGCGGCCGCATCGACCTGTGCGACTATCGCGGCGCAGCCGCGCGCGAACTCGCCGACGATGTCGCCACCGCACTGGCGCGCACTGCGCCGGCCGCGCGCGCCGCCATACTGCCGCGCGCGCTGGCAATGGCCGCCGTGCGCGAAACCTTCGAGGAAACCGGGCTGCTGCTCGGCCAGCCGGTCAGCGGCATCACGCCGGGACGCGGCGCCTGGCGCGACTTCCGTGCTGCCGGCGTACTCCCCGATCTCGAACCGCTGCGTTTTGTCGCCCGCGCCATCACCCCGCCGGGCCGGACTCGGCGCTTCGACGCGCGCTTCTTCGTCGCCGACGCTTCTGCGCTGGTCAGCCTCGACCCCGGCACCGGCAGCGGTGAACTCGATGAACTGGCCTGGTTCGACTGGGACGCGGCGCTGGAGCTCGACCTGCCGTCGATTACCCGCGCCGTGCTCCACGAAGTCGCGGCGCGCGAGAGCGAGCCCGAACGGCCGATTCCGTTCCACAGCTTCGGGCGGCGTGGTCATGCGCTCGGTACGGTTTAGGTCCTAGAGCCTCCGGCGGGCAGGCCTGAGGCCTGCACCCATAAATTTGTCGTCATACCGGCGGAGGCCCTATTGCTTCGGTGCCTCGCCCAGCAACGGCGCGATGTATTCGGCCAGCCAGTGGGTCATGACCTTGGCGCCCTTGCGGTTGAGGTGGGCCCAGCCCTGGTACATCTCATCCTGGTCGGCGAAGAAGCCGGCTTCGTGGAGCGTCCCGCGCGGGGCATAGAAGTCGCGTTCGCCGATGGCCGCCGGGCCTGAATAATAGGGGATATAGACGAACGCGACCTTGGTGCCGTGCGCCGGCTCGCGCCGCGCACCGTCGAGGCCTATCAG
>CALMPZ010000233.1 GCA_937871645.1 uncultured Polymorphobacter sp. | reverse complement strand
AGGGCCTCCGGCGGGCAGGCCTGAGGCCTGCACCCGATTGAAGAGCGCCAAACAATTGGGTGCAGGGGTCACCCCTGCCCGCCGGAGGCCCTTAAAACCTCGTCAACCCAAGCCGGCACCAGCACCCCCGCCGGCCCATGCCGCACCTCGTGAAACCGCGACGCCCCGAGCGACGGCTCAAGGTTGATTTCGAGGCAATGCGCCCCCGCACGTCGCGCCAGTTCGACATAGCCCGCAGCCAGATAGACATTGCCCGACGTGCCGATCGAAACAAAGGTATCGCACGCCGCAAGCGCCGCCTCGATGCGCATCATGTGGTACGGCATCTCGCCGAACCAGACGATGTCGGGGCGCAGCCGGTCGGGCGCGCCGCACGCCGGGCAGCGATGCGCGCGGCCCAGATCGCCCGCCCAGCGCGACGGCGTACCGCACGCCAGACACAACGCGCTGAGCAGTTCACCGTGCATGTGGATGACCTCGGCCGCACCGCCGCGCTCGTGGAGGTCGTCAACGTTCTGCGTGACGATCATCACCGCGCCCGGCAGCGCCGCCTGCAGCTTCGCCAATGCGACATGCGCCGGGTTGGGTTGGACGACTGCCAGCGCGGCACGGCGCAAGTCATAGAAGCGCTGCACATCGGCGGGCGCCCGCGCGAACGCTTCAGGTGTGGCGACATCCTCGACGCGGCGGCCTTCCCACAGCCCGTCGGGGCCGCGGAAGGTGGGAACCCCCGATTCGGCCGAAATTCCGGCGCCGGTGAGGATGACGATTGACCGCGGAACGTGCATAATGGTTGCTATAGCGCCGAATGGCCGGAGGGAATACGCAGGTGACGGTGAAGGTCGGGATTTTGGGTGCGGGCGGCCGCATGGGCGCGGCGTTGATCGCCGCGGTCGGCGCGACGCCCGAACTGCAGCTGGCCGGGCTCGCCGAGCGCGCCGGGCATCCCGCGGTCGGCAGCAAGGTCGTCGACAAGCTGACCGTCTGCGCCAACGCCACGGCGATCGCGCACAACTGCGACGTGCTGATCGATTTCACCTCGCCCGAGGCGCTGGCCGACAACCTCGAGGCGGCATGCGCGGGCAAATGCGCGATTTTGGTCGGCACCACCGGGCTCGACGCCAGCCACCACGCCAAGATCGACCGCGCGGCGCGCAGCATCGCGGTCCTGCAAGCGGCCAACACCAGCCTGGGCGTGACAGTGATGGCAGCGCTGGTCGAACGCGCGGCGGCGCTGCTCGGCACCGACTGGGACATCGAAATCGCCGAACTGCACCACCGCCACAAGCGCGACGCGCCGTCGGGCACCGCGCTGGCGCTGGGGGTGGCAGCAGCATCGGGGCGCGGCGTGGCGCTGGCGAGCGTCGCCAAGCGCGGCCGTGACGGTATCGGCCCGGCGCGCGAGGCCGGCGAAATCGGCTTTGCTTCGTTGCGCGGCGGCTCGGCGGCGGGCGACCATAGCGTGCTGTTCGCCGGCGAGGGCGAGCGGCTGGTCATCAGCCACCATGCCGAAGGCCGCGAACTGTTCGCGCGCGGTGCGGTGCGCGCGGCGGCGTGGCTCGGTGGCAAGCCGGCCGGGCGCTACACGATGGCGCAAGTGCTGGGGCTTTAGGCCGGCGCGTTGCCTTCGACCGCGAGCTTGAGATAGGTCAGGGCATCGTCGAGCTGCATTTCGAGCGGCTCGGTATCGATGCCCAGCGGATGCCGCAACCGCGTCCACAGCCCGTGGTGGCCGGTATATTTGACCGAGATGCGGGTGCCGCCATCGACCGGTGCCAGCCGGAACTCAATGGTCGCCTGCATCGCGCGCGGCTGGCGCTGATCAACCGCGATGTTCAGGAAATCGGGCTGTGCGCTGCTGATCGTCATGCGGCCGCTGCCCGCCACGCCGGCGGTCGTCCAGTCATAGACCGCACCGGCGCCGCTGGCGCTGCCGCTGAAGCGCCGCTCCACGCCGGGGTTCTGGCGCTCGGGCGGCCACCAGACGGCCCAGCCGTGGAAATTGTCGAGATAGGGCATGATATCCTTCGGCGCGGCTTCGATGACGCGCGCACTTTCGACCTGGAAATCACCCGATGACAGTGCTGCGCGGCCAAACAGCACCGCCAGCGCCAGTGCCACGACAACTGCAATGGTTCTAAACATGAGTCTCCCTGACCGTACGTGCCGCGCGCCGCAACGCGAACCTGCCGGTTCCGCAGATTAACGGCAATCGCGGCGAAATGCGACTCCGCCGCAGCGCATGGATGGCAGCCGCGCTTTGCGGTTAGACCCGCGCCACATTCGCGCTATAAGCCAACCCAGGGTGCGTGATTACCTGGGGATATAGCCGATGAATTCTGAGCGGCCGGGCTATGGAGCGCTGGGATCGCGCGACATTGCCCAACTGCTGGCGGTCGCCGATCACGGCAGCATCCGCCGCGCCGCCGATGCGCTCGGGATGACGCAGCCGGGGCTGAGCAAGAATATCCGGCTGATCGAAGACCGGCTCGGCATGGTGGTGTTCGAGCGTTCGACCACCGGCGCGGTGGCGACCGAAATTGGCACGCTGCTGCTGCGTCGCGGCCGCCAGATCCTGCTCGAGTTGGAGGCCATCCACCGCGACCTGCGCGACGAGCTGCTGTCCGAAACCGGCCGCGTCCGCATCGGCGCCGGGCCGATTCCGGCGCCGATGATTTCGTCGCTGGTCATTGCACGCTGCCACACCGACCATCCCGGCATCGCCATCGAAATGGACATCGGCAAACCTGTCGACCAGCTCGAACGGCTGATCCGGGGCGACATCGATATGTTCATCGGCAGTTGCGACAATATCGCGGTGCCAATCAGCATCCAGACGCGCGTTGTGGATGACTTGGCACCGGTGTTCTTCGTGCGGCAAGGCCACCCGCTGACGCTGCAGCCAAAAGTTGCAATGCATGATCTGAAAGCGTGGAAGTTCGCCCACGTCAGGTTGACCCGCGCCTTCCTCGACTGGTTCTTGCCGGCTTTGGGCGTGAACGATCTGCCGACAGGTTTCCAGTGCGACGATTCCGAACTGCTTGGCGAGGTCGTTGAAACATCGGACATGGTATCGTTCTCGTCGCCGCGTATCGTGCAGCGGTTACAGCGCCGACATGGCGTCGTGCCGCTCGATATTGCCGGCGTTACCTACCGGCACCGCATTCATTGTGCCCAGCCCGCAGGGCGTCCCTTGTCGCGGCCCGCGCAGAAGGTGCTCGACCTCATCGAAGTCGCATTCACCGGATAGGCCGCGCGGTAACCCCAGGTTATCGCGGTCAAACTGTTTCGGGACTAGGCGCGACCGCACCCGCGTGTAACTTGCATTAAGCATTGGCTTGATATCAAATCACCGGCCCCTGGCGTGAAGACGCCAGAGTCGGTGTGTGTGATTACTGCACAGACCTGAAATTCGTGACGAACTGCAACAATAGTCGAGGAGGAAACCATGCCAGGCGGAAAACCCAATATCCTGATCATGTGGGGCGATGACGTCGGTCAATCGAACCTGTCGATCTTCACCAAGGGCATGATGGGGTACCGCACCCCCAACATCGACAGCATCGGCGAACAAGGCATGCTGTTCACTGATTACTATGCCGAGCAGAGCTGCACCGCCGGTCGCGCCAGCTTCATAACCGGCCAGTGCGGGCTACGCACCGGCTTGACCAAGGTCGGCATGCCCGGTGCCGATGTCGGCCTGCAGGCCGAAGATCCGACGATTGCCACCGTGCTCAAGTCGCTCGGCTATGCCACCGGCCAGTTCGGCAAGAACCACCTTGGCGACCAGGACAAGTTCTTGCCGACCGTCCATGGTTTCGATGAGTTCTTCGGCAACCTCTACCATCTGAACGCCGAGGAAGAGCCCGAGGACCGCGACTATCCGCCCGAAAAGGATTTTCCGAACTTCCGGAAGAACATGGGCCCGCGCGGCGTCCTGCACTGCAAGTCCGACGGCAAGGGCGGCCAGACGGTCGTCGACACCGGCCCGCTGACCAAGAAGCGCATGCAGACCATCGATGATGAAGTCACCGCCAAGACCGTCGACTTCATCAAGCGCCAGAACGCTGCGGGCATTCCGTTCTTCGTCTGGTTCAACACGACGCACATGCACTTCCGCACCTATGCCAAGCCCGAAAGCCTCGGCCAGTCGGGTCGCTGGCAGTCGGAATATCACGACGTGATGATCGATCACGACAAGGCGATCGGCGTGCTGCTCGACCTGTTGGTCGAACTCAACATCGTCGATGATACCTTCGTGATGTACTCGACCGACAACGGCCCGCATTGCAACAGCTGGCCCGATGCCGGCACGACGCCGTTCCGCAGCGAAAAGAACACCAGCTGGGAAGGCGCCTACCGCGTCCCCTGCCTGATCCGCTGGCCGGGCCATATCAAGCCGGGTTCGGTTTCCAACGACATCGTCGCGCACCTCGACTGGCTGCCGACGCTCGCCGCGATTGCCGGTGCGCCGGACATCAAGGAAAAGCTGCTGGCCGGCCACAAGATGGGTGGCACCACCTACAAGGTCCACATCGACGGCTTCAACCAGCTCGACCACATCACCGGCAAGAGCCCCAGCCCACGTCCGGGCTTTGTCTATTGGACCGACGAAGGCGAACTGGCGGCATTGCGCTTCGACAACTGGAAGTGCGTGTTCATGGAACAGCGCGTCATGGGCACCTGCCTGATCTGGGCCGAGCCGCTCGTCACGCTGCGTGCGCCCAAACTGTTCAACCTGCGCACCGACCCGTACGAATGGGCCGACATCACGTCGAACACCTACTACGACTGGTGGATGAGCCACGCCTTCATCCTGATCGCGGCGCAACCGCTGGTTGCGCAGTTCCTTGCAACCTTCGTCGATTTCCCGCCACGCCAGAAGGCCGCAAGCTTCAGCCTGTCCAGCGTACTCGAGAAAATGCAGCAGACCGGCTCAGGCGGCGCCTGACGCAACAAAGCGGGTGCCGCCAGTCCCGGCGGCATCCGCAACGTTCATGGGGGACCGGTGCTGCACGCCGGCACCGGCTATTCATGAAGCTGCCCCCGGATATTGAGCCCATCCGAGGGCAGTATGTTCCAAGGCGCTGGCCGGGGCGTTGGCGTCCGCCACGGCGTTGCAGGAGTGGGCATGGATCCGGTCACCCTCGTCAAGCTGACGATCATCGCGAGCATCTTCCTGATCGTCGTGTCGATCGGCATGCAGACGCGCCCCGAAGACCTGATCGCGCTCAAGGACAACCCGCGCATGGCGGTGCGCGCAATGCTGGCGATGTTCGTCATCGTGCCGCTGTTCGTCATCTTCTTCACCTGGGCGCTGCCGCTGCAGCAGCCGATTCCCGCAGCGCTGATCGCGCTGTCGCTGTCGCCGATGCCGCCGATCCTGCCCAACCGCGAGGCCAAGACCGGTGCCGATGCCGGTTATGTCATCTCGCTCCAGGTGCTCGCCGCCGTCGCCTCGCTGGTGCTGGCGCCGCTATATGCCTTGCTGATCGGCCCCTTGTTCGGTCGCGATCTCAGTTTCGAGCCGCTGGCGATCTTCAAGGTGCTGGTCATGACCATCGGCGCACCGCTGGCGCTGGGCATCGTGATCCGGCGCTACGCCCCCGGACTGGCGCGCCGCAGTTTTCACCGACTTGCACAGGCCGGCATGGTGTCGCTGGTGGCTGCAGTACTGGTCGTACTGTTCAAAGTCGGCCCGCGCATCGCTGAAGCCATCGGTTCGGGCGTCATGCTGACCGCGATTGCCATTTCGTTGTTCGCGCTGGCGGTCGGGCACTGGCTCGGCGGCCCCGACGAACGCAACCGCGGCGCGCTGGCGCTGACCAGTGCCGCACGCCACCCCGGTGTCGCCATCGCGTTGTCAACGGCCACCTTCACCGCCGAACAACCGCTGATTCTGGTCAGCGTGCTGATCTATACCGCGGTGACGATTATCCTGACGATTCCATATATCCGCTGGCGCCGGCGGGTCATTGCGCGCCGCGGCTGAGGCGACCGTTCAGACCTCGGTGATTCCCGACTTTTCGCCGCGCTCGCCACCCGACTTGCGCGCCGAATACTCCTCGATGTCCTTGGCGAGGAACCAGTTGAGCCCGGTGCGGATCGCGGCAATCGCACCCAGCTTGCCGACATCGTCCCAACTCGGCGCAATCGCCGTGCGGATGATGTCGCTCGCCAGCGCGAACTCCAGCGCCAGCAGAATCCAGATGGCAAAGCGCAGCCAGATATCGCGGCGCCCCTCGTTCGACAGCCCGCCGTTGAAGATCAGCTGGACGGTCTTGAACAGCGCCTCGCCGGCCCCGATCGCCACGATCAGCACCACCGCCGCCTCGACCGCCAGCGCAATCGCCGCTGCAAATTCGCGAAAATAGACTTCAATCACCGATTTTCCCCGTCACCAGTGTCGAACCACCGCCGCATCTTACACATAGCCGCCAGACTGTAACGCTATATCCTTGCGCTAGACCGCTATGCCGCAGCGTTGCATTGTCTGGCGCGCGCGCTTGGTGCAAAACGACCGCGGAGGTGCCGCATGAGTTTCGAAGACCTGAGCCCCGGCGACAAGATGGCATCGATGCGCACGTCGCTGGCTTTCCAGCGCACCCGCATGGCTGCCGAGCGCACTATGATGGCCATCCTGCGCACTTCATTGTCGATGATCGGCTTCGGCTTCACCATCTATAGCTTCTTTACCAACTTCATTAGCCGCGACGATGCGCGCGGGCTGCTGGCGTCGCAGGCGCCGACGCGATTCGGCATGGCGTTGATCGCGCTCGGCATCCTGCTGATGATCCTCGGCATCGCCAACCACTACCGCTACATGCAGACGCTGCACTCGCTGCGCGAGGACTTCAAGCGCCGCGGCTTCCTGCAAGGCGGCGACGGCTTCCCGGTATCGCTGACGCTGATCGTGTCGTTCCTGATGGTGCTGCTCGGGCTGTGGGCGCTGCTGACGATCGGGCTGCGCGCTGTCAGCAGCGGCGTGCTTTAGGGCCTCCGGCGGGCAG
>CALMPZ010000232.1 GCA_937871645.1 uncultured Polymorphobacter sp. | reverse complement strand
CAGGACGTCACCAGCCTCGTCGGGGCTGCCGACAAGCTCAGCATCGGCAACTATAATGTCGAAAATCTCGACCCGACCGACGCACAGATCCGCTTCGACACGCTCGCCGAAGACATCGTCAACAACCTGCGGGCGCCCGATATCATCGGCCTGCAGGAAGTCCAGGATGCCGACGGCGCCGGCACCGGCAGCGACCTGACGGGCACCGCCACCGCCGCCAAGCTGATCGCGGCGATCGTCGCGGCCGGCGGCCCGCTGTACAGCTATGTCGAGGTCGCGCCCGTCGCGGCGGGGATTTCGGGCGGCGAACCCGGCGGCAACATCCGCAACGGCTATCTCTACAATGACGCGCGCGTCGATTATGTCGCGGGCTCGGCGGTGGCGCTGACCGGCGCGGCGTTCACCGACAGCCGGCCGCCGCTGTCGGCGCAATTCGTGTTCAACGGCGAAACCGTCACCGCAATCAACCTGCATTCGACCTCGCGCGGCGGCTCGAACGCGCTTAACGGTAACATCCAGCCGCCCGTCGATGGCGGCGATGCGGCGCGCACCGCGCAGGCGACGGCGGTTCGCAGCTATGTCGATGGCATTCTGGCGCTCGATGCGAATGCCAACATCATCGTCCAGGGCGACATGAACGGCTTCAGCTGGGAAAGCGCGCTGGGCACGCTGACCGCCGGCGGGGCACTGACCGATCTCGACACGCTGCTGTCGGCGACCGAACGCTACAGCTATGTCTTCGACGGCAATGCCCAGCAGCTCGATCACCTGCTGGTATCGCAGGGCCTGCTTGGCGGCGCGCAGTTCGACGCGGTGCATCTCAACGCCGAGCTGCCCAATGCGCTGCAGGTCGCCAGCGACCATGACGCACTGGTCGCGCTTGTCGAAATCCCGGTCAAGCTGTTCGGCAGCGAAAGCGATGACCTGATCGAAGGCAGTGCGGCTAGCGAAGTGATCTACGGCAACGGCGGCAACGACGTGCTGCGCGCCGGTGGCGGCAATGACAGCGTCTTTGGCGGCAATGGCCATGACACGATCCAGGGCGGCGGCGGCGTCAATGTGCTCGACGGCGGTGCCGGCAATGACGTGTTCGGCGGCGAAGCGCAATTCGGTCGCCACAGCATCGATGGCGGCGCTGGCGCTGACAGCTTCATCGTCAATTCGGACGGCAGCCCGGTCATGGTTGACCTCGCGGCGGGCACCGTCACCGGTGGCTATGCCGACGGCAGCACGCTGGTCGGGGTGGAGCTGGTCAAGACGGCGCGGACGGCCGGCAGCGTCAGCCTGTCGGGCGACGGCGTCGCCAATGCACTCACCGGCGGCAGCCTTGATGATGTTGTCGACGGTCGTGGCGGCAACGACAAGCTGACCGGCGGCAAGGGCGCCGACACGCTGATCGGCGGCGCCGGCAACGACAAGTTCATCTTCCAGATCGGCGATGTCGAAGGCGATACGATCGCCGACTTCCTCGGCACCGGCCATGATACGCTGATTTTCGAAGGTTTCGGCCCCGGCGCGCATCTGACCAATGTCGATAATGACTTCACCATCCACTACGGCGCGGGCCAGGTTGAACATTTCACGATGAATGTCACGACGCTGGCGCCGGGCGACGTGCTGTTCGGCTGATCGCTGCATTGACCGGCCCCGCCCGCTTGTGGCAAGCGAGCGGGGCTGCGTCGGCCATCGGCTGCGCGGGTGTAGCTCAATGGCAGAGCAGAAGCTTCCCAAGCTTACGACGAGGGTTCGATTCCCTTCACCCGCTCCAGCGCATGGCCGCTCGCAGACACCGGATTTCTACGGGGCCGCTGAACTTCGCGGCGAATTTTATGTCCTATTGGCAACGCCGGCGCTAAACCTGCCGCATGCGAATGCGTTCTCTGGCCAGCCGGGCGGCACTTGGACTGTCGTTGGTCATCGGTCTGTTGTTTTTGATCGCGACATTGGCGATCTTTTTGCAGGTGCGCGCCTATTCGGTCACCAACTCGCTAACGGACCTCACCGCGCATGCGGCCAATGTGGTCAACGACCTCGAATCGCGTTTCGCGCGCATCGCCTATGTCGAGAAGCGCGCGCGCGATTTGATGATCGAGAGACTGGATAGCCCGTATCCGACGGAACTTGCCGCGTTCGATGCCACTTTCCCGTTGTTCGGCGACGGCACACGGCGCAGTCGGCCCGGACTGTTCGACGGCGAGACATTGCCCGACGGCATGATGGTGCGCGGTATCGGTGCGATCTTCACGCAGGCGGACGCAATCACCCCCGAACAGCAACGCGCCTTGATGACCGCCTATGACACGATCCGGCTGCTTGGTGAAGGCGCGCTCCCTGAACTCAAGAGCCTATATTTCTACACACCGCAGAACAGCCTCATCATGTTCGCGCCCGGCCGGCCTGACCGGCTGAAGTTTTACCGCCATGATGCACCCGCGACCTTCGATTTCCAGGCCGAGGAATTTCAGCGCAACATGCTGCCCGAAAATAATCCGGGACGGATAATGCGCTGCACGAGCCTGCAGCGCATCCTGTATGACCAGTTTCACAAGACGTGGACGACAGGGTGCATGACGCCGGTCGACTATCGCGGCCAGCATATCGGCAGCTGGGGCGTCAGTCTACTGCTCGATGACCTGATTGCCTCGACATCGTTCGCCGAACTGCCCGGTGCCAAGGTGATCATCATGTCGAACGAAGGGCGGCTGATCTACCACCCCGATTTCACCCACCAGTCCGATTTCCGGACCGGCAACTACCTCGATTTGACGATGACGACCGATCCGTCGCTCAAGGCGCTTTGGGAATTTGTGCGGACGCATCGTGCCGAGCCGCAATTTGCCGGCTTTGTCGCGCCGATGCGGGGCTATGCGGCGCTCAAGCGCATCCCGACGCCCGGCTGGTATGTCGTGACTTTCTACCCGCAGGCGGTGGTCGCCGACCTGTCGATGCGGACGGCGCGGTCGGTTCTGCTCGTCGGGCTGTTGTGCATGCTGGTGCAGGGGGTGCTGGTGTTCCTGTTCCTGCGGCGCCAGCTCGGCGTACCGGTTGCGGCCCTGACGCGCCGCGCCGCGCATATCACCGAACTTTCATCGCAAATGATGCCCGGCGACGTGGCCGTGAAGCCGATCGATCCGGCACTCGGCGAAATCGACCGTCTGCACGCCAGCTTCGATGTGATGGAAGCGACGATCGACGCCGAGCGCCAGCGGCTCAGCCGTTCTTTCGAACTGCTCGCGCAGAATGTCGGAAAGTACGCGATTTTCATGGTCGATGCCGAAGGCAACATCACCAACTGGAACCTCGGCGCGCAGCAGATCACGCAATACACCAGCGTTGACATCATTGGCCGCAACGTCGCCATTTTCCTGCGCAAGGAAGACCGCGCCGAGAAGCTTTCAAAACGCATCCTGTCGCGGGCCGCCAGCAGCGGCCGCTATTTTGGCGAAGGCACGGTACTCAAGCGCGATGGCAGCAGTTTCTGGGCGTCGCTGGTAGTCGAACCGATCCGCGATGCCGCCGGCGCGATCGCGGGCTATGCCGCAGTCATGCACGACGCGACCGAGGACCGCCAGAACGAGCTGCGCCTGCAGGAAAGCCTGCGGCTGCTGATGCTCGCCGAAGACACCGCGCAAATCGGCCATTGGCGACTGGAATATGGCAGCAACGACCTGACCTTGTCCGACGGCATGCACCGCATCTATGGGCTCGACCGTGCCACGCCGGTCAGCTTCGACAGCGCCATGGCGATGTACACGCCCGAATCGGCGACGGCTTTGCTGGCCGCCGTGCGCGCCGCCAATAGCGACCGGCAACCGTTTGCAATGCGCACGGAAATCGTGCGCGGTGACGGCGCGCGGCGGCAGATCGACCTCAAGGCGCAGGTCGAAACCGCACCCGGCGGGGAGCCTGTCGCGCTGTTCGGTATCGCCCGCGACATTACCACCGAAGTCGAAGCGGCACAGCGGCTGACCGAAGCGCGCGACGCTGCCGACCGCGCCGCCGAACAACGCGCCGAACTGCTGGCGATGATGAGCCATGAAATCCGCACGCCGATGACCGGCATTCTCGGCATGATCGAACTGATGCGCGGCGCCAACGAGGTCGATCAGGTGCGCGCGCTGACCACCATTGCGCAGTCGGCACGAACGCTGATGACGGTGCTCGACGACGTGCTGATGCATGCCAAGGTCGACAGCGGCCAGTTCGAGCTTGAGGCGGTGGCATTCGATCTGGCCGAAGTCATCGAAGCCAGCGCCAATCTGTTCCGCCCGGCGGCGAATGCCAAGGATGTCACCATCACCAACCATCTGGTCGGCCCGGTGCCGGTCATCGGCGATGCAACGCGGATCCAGCAAATTCTGGCGAACTTCGTCAGCAATGCCGTCAAGTTCACCGGGCAAGGGCGCATCGACATCACTGCCGATATCAAGCCCGACGCGCCAATCCGCATCGAAGTCCGCGACTCCGGCATCGGGATCGATCCCGACGTGCTGCCGCTGCTGTTCACGCCGTTCCGTCAGGCCGAATCGTCGACGGCGCGGCGCTTTGGCGGCACCGGCCTCGGTCTCGCCATCTGCCGCCACCTTGCCGAAGCCATGGGCGGCCAGGTTGGCGCCGAAAGCAACATCGACAGCGGCAGCTGCTTCTGGGTCGAACTGCCGTTGCCACGCACAACCGTCGAGGCACTTGCGCCAGCGGCCGAGCCCGTCCCCGTCATGCTGGTGCTGCCCGATGGCGCGCGCCCGTGCATATTGGTTGTCGACGACATCGAAGCCACCCGCACCGTGGCCGAAGCGCATCTGGCGGCCGTCGGCTGCGACACCGTATCCGCGCCCGATGGCGCCGCAGCGCTTGCGGCAATGGCGCGTCGCCGTTTCGACGCGGTGCTGATGGACAGCAGCATGCCGGTGCTCGACGGCGCTGACACCATCGAGCTGATGCGGCTGCTGCCGGCCGGCACCGCGGCGCGGCGCGTGGTCGGCTTCAGCGCCAGCCCCGACGAACCAAGCACCAACAAACTGGTGCGCGCCGGCATCGACGCCTCGCTAGCCAAGCCGTTCAGCCGGCATTCGATGCTCGCCGCGCTGGGGCCGTTGCTGCTGCATCCGCTGGCAGAGGCACCGGTGGTGACGGCATCGCCGGTTCTCGACGGGTTGCCAGCCGACATACGCCAGCGGCTGGCCGCGAGTGTCCACCGCGACTTGCCGCGGCTGACTGGCGAATTGTCCGCTGCGCTTGCGGCCGGTGACGCGACGGCAGCGACGCGCGCGCTACATGCCGCGAAGGGCCTTGCCGGGTCGATCGGCGAAACCACGCTGGCAAGCTGGTGTGCTTTCGGTGAACGGTTGCTGGCGCAAGTCGCACCGGCGCATTGCGAATGGCTGGGCCAGGTCGTCGCCGACGCCGGCGCTGCGGTGCTGGTGCATATCGATATGGCGCCGGGCGCCGTCGCATGACCTCGGCGCGCCCCGACCCGGAAATGACCGAACGGCTGGCACTGGCCGAGCGGCGCTTGCGGCGCGCCGAAGCTGCGCAGGCCGAAGCCGAAATGCTGCTCGAACGCATTGCGCGTGAGTTGGACCGCAGCAACGCCGAGCTCCGGCTGCGTGAATCCGAGCTTATCGCCAAGCTCGACATCGGCAATCGCAACCTGATCCGCGCCCAGCGCACCGCACAGCTGGCGACCGTCTACCGCGAGCCGGGTGCGGATTTCCTGTTGTCGCCGCAACTGACGGCGATTCTGGGGCTGCCGCCGACGGTGCATGCCACGGGCGACGACGTGCTTGCGGCGCTGCACCCGCTCGACCGCCCGCGCATCGAGGCTGCAGCCGCCGCGTTCTTTGCCGGTCAAGTCGCGGCCAGCTGCGACCATCGCTACGAATGCCGGATCATCCGCATTTATGGGGCGGTGCGCTGGCTGCGCTGGATACTGCGGCGTGACCCCGCCCCCGATGGCAGCGGCGATATCGTGTCGGGCACTGTGCAGGACATTACCGAGCAGCGCGCCGCCGATCGCCGGGTCAAGGCGCTGCAACTGAAGGGCGAGCGCAATCTGCAACGGCTGCGCCGCACTGAAACGCGGCTCGCCGAGCGCGTCGCCGAGCTTGAGCGCCTGTCCGATGACCTGCGCGCCAGTAATGCCGCCGCCGCCGAGGCCAGCCGCGCCAAATCGCAGTTTCTTGCCGCGATGAGCCATCAGGTGCGAACCCCGATGAACGGCGTGCTCGGCATGATGGCGGCGCTGCGGCAGACCCCTCTCGACGCCGGGCAGCTGGCACAGCTTGAACGCGCCCAGCACGCCGGCGATGCCCTGCGCGTGCTGATCGACAATATCATCGACATTGCCGACAGCCCGGTATTGCCCGACAGCGCCGAACCGGCACCGCAACTACCGCCCCAATCGATCCCCGCCACTGTCGCGGCGTTGCAGATTGCCGGACGCCGGCCACGGATTCTGGTCGCCGACGATGTCGAAACCAACCAGATCGTCCTGACCAGCATGCTCGATACGCTGGGGTGCGACCATATTGTCGTGGGCGACGGCGCGCAGGCGCTGGCGGCGGCGCAGGGCGGCGACCTCGACGTCATCCTGATGGACATCCAGATGCCGGTGATGGACGGCAGCGAAGCGACGCGGCGAATCCGGCAGTTGCCGGGCGCCGCGGGTGCCGTGCCAATCATCGGCGTCACCGCGCAGGCGATCCAGGCCGAGCGCGAAGCGTTGACCGCGGCGGGCATGACCGCTTGCCTCGCCAAGCCGATCGGGGTTCCGGCGCTGGCGGCCGCGCTGGCGGCCGCACTGGCACCGGCCGACGGGCCCGTTATCGACACCGAGGTTTTTGCCGGCGCACTGGCGCCATTGCCCGCCGAACGCCGGCGCGGCCTATTCGATCAGATGGCGCGCGATCTCGAACGGCTTGCCGGCGATCTCGGCACGGCGCTGCGCGCCGGCGACACCCCAGCCATCGGCCGTGCCCGCCATAGCCTCGCCGGCGTGGCATCGGCGTTCG